>NZ_JBEZZF010000098.1:0-14820 GCF_040639055.1 Promicromonospora sp. NPDC023987
GCACTCTCAGTCCCAGAGTGCTAAAAATGGGAGTGTAGCCAGACGACGGCACCCACCGTTGTCGAGCGCGCGGTCCTGGAGGGACCAGGGCCGCAGGGGCCGGGGCCGGGGCCGGGGCCGGGGCTCAGGCGCGGGTGGCGCGGACCACGTCGGCCAGCGGGGTGGCGGGGCGGCCCAGGAGGCGGGCCAGGTCGTCGCTGCCGGTCTCCAGGTCGCCCGCGGCGATCGAGGCGTCGATGGCGGCCACGAACCCGGCGGTGCCTGCGTCGAGCCCGTGCTGCTGCAGCTCGGCCTCGTAGTCCGCCACGGAGAGGGCGCGGTAGGCCACCTTGGTGCCCGTGACGTCGCTGATCGTCGCGGCGAGCTCGGTGAAGTCGAACGCGGGCCCGCCGAGCTCGTGCACGACGTCGCCCTCGCCGTCGGCCAGGAGCGCTGCCGCTGCCGCTGCCGCGAAGTCGGCTCGCGAGGCGGCCGAGACCTTGCCACCGCCGGCTGCGCCAACGATCTCGCCCCGCTGGAGGTACTGCTCCAGCTGCTCGGTGTAGTTCTCGGTGTACCAGCCGTTGCGCAGCAGGGTGACGGGGATGCCGGACGCGCGCAGCACCTGCTCGCTGGCCTGGTGCTCGCCCGCGAGCGGGTTGCTGGTGTCGTCCGCCTTCAGGATGCTCGTGTAGGTGATGCGCTCGACGCCGGCGGCCTTCGCGGCGTCGACCACCGCGGTGTGCTGGGCCACGCGACCGCCCGGCTCGCTGCCGGAGATCAGCAGCAGGCGCTGCACGCCGGCCAGGGCCCCAGGGAGGGAGTCGGGGCGCGAGTAGTCGCCCTCGCGCACCTGGACCCCACGCTCGGCGAGGTCGGCGGCCTTGCTGGGCGTGCGGACCACGGCGACCAGGTCGGAGGCGGGAACACCGCGGGACAGGAGCTCCTCGACGACGAGGCGGCCGAGGCGTCCGGTGGCTCCGGTGACGGCGTAGACGGTCATGACACTCTCCATAGCTTTGGTGGTTGCGATCAGCTAGCACTAACGAATCGAAAGTACACTATATTCCGAGCGCGTGGCGGTACCCTGGGGTCGTGAGCATCGCCGACCTGGATCCCGCCGACCCAGATCCAGCCGACCCGCCGGATTCCGGCCCCACCGCCGGACCACCGCAGCAGCTGGTGACCGACGTCTTCGCGCGCGGCTGCACCTCGCGGGCCGCGTTCGAGGTCGTGACGTCCAAGTGGGCCTCGCTCGCCCTGCTCGCGCTCGGTGAGGGCGGCTACCGGTTCAACGCGCTGCGCCGTCGTGTCGAGGGGGTCAGCGAGAAGATGCTGTCCCAGACACTCCAGGCCCTCGAACGGGACGGCATGGTCACGCGCGACGTCGTCACGACCATCCCGCCCCGCGTGGAGTACTCGCTGACGCCGCTCGGGGTACGGGTGGCGCAGAGGCTGCGTGCCCTCGCCGACCTCCTGGAGGCCACGGCCGCCGAGGGCGCCTGGTCGCCCCAGGTGGCGGGCGACGCGGACGACGGCGGCTCGGACCGCTGACCCACCCCGGCAGCACGGGCAGGCATGGCGGGCCGGTCAGCTACCAGGTCAGGTAACGCGCCGGTACCGGGTCAGGCGCCGGTCAGGTCGAGGCCCCACGCCGTACGGGCCAGCTCCCGTCCCGCCGCGGTGACGTCCAGCCCCCGGCCGGACCGGTGCCGGGTGACCCATCCAGCGGAGAGGAACCGGGAACCGACCGCCGAGCCCAGCGCCCCCGCCAGGTGGGGACGCCGCTCGGTCCAGTCGAGGCACGCCCGCGTCGTGGCGCGCCGGGCGGCGACGGCGCCGTCGACGTCCACCCCGACCTCCCGCAGGCCGACGGCGCCGGCGTCGGTCAGGGCGAGCTCGTCCCGGCCGGCGAGCCAGCCGGACCGGACCCAGGCGTCGGTCAGGCCGGTGCCGAGCCGCCCTGCGAGGTGGTCGTAGCAGAACCGCGCGGCGGCCAGGTACTCGGCCCGTCGGCTGCGCCGGAAGCCGGAGACGGGCGCGGCGTCGGCGAGCACGCCGAGGGACTCCAGTGCCGCGGCGACCTCGCCCCCCGCGAGGGAGTAGTAGCGGTGCCGCCCGCGGTGCTGGCAGGTCACCAGGCCGGCGTCCACCAGGACGCTCAGGTGCTCCGACGCGGTCGAAGCGCTCACGCCGGCCGTCTGCGCCAGCTCGCCGGCCGGCCGCGCGGTGCCGTCCATGAGCAGGTTCAGGAACGTGGACCGGGCAGGGGTCGACAGTGCCCTGCCCACGGCGGTGAAGTCCCGGTCCCTGGTCATGAGGCCGACCGTACGGCCGGGACATTTCGGCGTCCACCGAAGCGTTCCCGGCCTACGTTCTGGCCATGACCCGACCGACCAGCCCGAGCCCGACCAGCCCGAGCCCGACCAGCCCCAGCCCGACCAGCCCCAGCCAGCCCTCCGGCGGGCGCCCCATGCAGGACCTCGAGGTCCACCTCCCCGACCGCCCCGGAGCGCTCGCCGACCTGGGCCAGGCCCTGGGCGAGGCCGGCGTGAGCCTGGAGGGCGGCGGCGTCTTCACGCATGACGGCCACGCGATGGCGCACTACCTCGTGCACGACGGCGCCCGCGCGCTCCGGGCGGTCACCGCGGCCGGGCTGGGGCCGTCCGTGGTGCGTGACGTCGAGCTCGCGAGCCTGGACCAGGAGACACCCGGGCAGCTCGGCAGCCTCGCGCGGCGGCTGGGCGACGCCGGGGTGAACGTGCTGGTCCAGTACAGCGACCACGTCGGCAACCTGGTGCTGCTGGTCGCCGACGAGGACGTCGCGGCCTGCCGGGAGGTCGTAGCGCGCTGGCGGAGCCGTCGGCTCGGCTGATGCGGCGCGCCGGGCCGTGGATCGGCTCAAGGCGTCCCGGCGCGGGTCAGCGCGCCGGGACGCCGACGAGCTCCGCTGAGCGGTCCCACAGCCGGCGGGCGAGGTCGGCGTCGCGCGCCTGCGGGTTGACCCGCCGGGCGACGCGGTGGTTCTCGTAGTACGCGCCGGACTGCCAGTCGACCCCTGGTTCCCGCTGTGCGAACCGGACCAGCTGGGCGGCGCCCTGCTCGGGCGTGGTCAGGAACAGCTTGCCGATGCGGCTCTGGTAGAGCGGCCGCAAGAAGCTCGTGCTCTCGGCGCCGAAGCTCGTCGCGACCACGCCCGGATGGAAGGCCACCGACGACAGGCCCTGGTCGTGGAACCGGCGGTGCAGCTCCGTGGTGAACAGGATGTTCTCCAGCTTGGCCGTGCCGTAGGCGCGGTGGGGCGTGAAGTCGTTGTCGTGGTCGAGGTCGTCCACGTCGAGGTGGCCGAAGAGTCGCGCGCCGATGCTGGAGGTCTGGACGACCGCCGCGTGGTTCGCCAGGAGCTTGTCCAGCAGGAGGCTGGTCAGCAGGAACGGCGCGAGGTGGTTGACCTGGAAGGTCCGCTCGTGGCCGTCCACGGTCTTGGTGCGGTCGCCGAGGATGCCGCCCGCGTTGTTGGCCAGGACGTCGATGCGGGGGTAGGCGTCGTCGAGCTCGGCGGCCAGGCGCCGTGCGTCCGCCAGCCGGGTGAAGTCGGCGACGAAGTGGTCCACGCCGAGCTCACGGGCGACCTTCGCGGTCTTGTCCGGGCTGCGTCCGACGACGGCGACGCGGTGGCCGTCCGCGCTCAGCCGGCGGGCCGCGGCGGCACCGATCCCGTCGCTCGCGCCCGTGATGACGATGGTCCTGGGGCCCCGAGGGGTGTCCGAGCCGGGTGCGCTGTCCATAGGGCACAGCATGCCCGACCATCGAGCACCAACCGATCTTCAGCGAGTTTTCAGCCTACCCGCAGCACCCTGACCTGCACGTTTCGTGGCAACTGAATGCACAAGTATCAGAAATGGATACAAAACCAGTTGTCCGATCCGTTCAGGCTGATCACACTCGATCTCGGGTTACTGCTCAGGAAACTCACCAACATGGGGGTTGGCGATGTCCGAAGCACGTGCGCACCACCTTGTGATCACCCGGCTGGAACGGCGCTGGCTCGCTTCAGCGGTCGCCGTCGGCTTCGCGGCATCGCTGCTGATCGCCGTCGCACCGCAGGAGTCGGCCCAGGCCGCTCCGGACGTGCCGCAGGCCGCGGCAGGCCAGGGACCGACCGACCGGCCGATGCCGGAGGGGGTGCGGCGGTCCACGGCCTTGCCGGAGGACGAGCGCCCGCCGGTGGTCCCGGAGGCGGTGACGTCCGGCGGGGAGCCCGCCGCTGTCGCCGCGGGGGAGTGGCGCACGCTCACCTCACCGGTGCGGCAGCTCGACGCCGCCGCGGGCTTCAGCGAGCTCGACCTGCGTCCGGGCTTCCTGCTCGGCGATACGTCGGTGGTCCTCTACTTCGACGACGGTGATGTCGACCCGGACTGGACGCACGCCGTCGTGCGGCTGTACGAGGGCGGCGACCAGACCGAGCAGGAGTCGGTGCGGCTCACCCGTGCGGAGCTGGAGGGGCCGCGGTTCTGCGGCAGCGCCGAGTTCTGCCGCAGCTTCGGCGCGGAGGACGGCTGGGAGCTCGACGAGGACAAGAACTACTTCGTGACGGTCGCTGCCGTGCTGCCGGGCGGCGACGAGGTGGTCTCGGAGCCGTCGGGCGAGGCCCGGCCGCGTGCGACGATCCTGCCGCCGAGCATCCCGGACGACCAGGCCGCCGGCTGCGGGTGCGAGAACGCGCTGGCGCCGACCGCCGTCGGGCAGGCGCAGCGCGGCGTGGGCGTCAACACGGGCACCGGCGCGTTCGTACGGGTCGAGCGCGACATGCAGATGGCGTCGTTCGGCATCCCGTTCGCCAGCGCACGCACGTACTCCTCGGCCAACAACCGCCAGGGCCCGTTCGGCGTCGGCTGGGCGTGGTCCTACGACATGCGCGTCACGGAGACCGACGACGGCGTCATCGTGCGCGCCGAGGACGGCGCCGAGGCGGTCTACACCCCGGACGGCGACGGATACACGCGCCCGCCGGGCGTGCGCTCCGACCTGAAGCGGGACGGGGCCGGCTGGCAGCTGGTCACGCCGCAGCAGGTGACGTACGAGTTCGGGGCGGCGGGCCGGCTCACCGCTGTGCTCAGCCCGCGGGACGACGGCGTCCGGCTGGCCTACGTCGAGGTCGACGACCGGGGCAGGGACGAGGACCGCGACGAGATCGAGATCACCGACGCCTCCGGGCGCACCGCCGTCGCCCACCTCGTGGACGGGCTGATCGAGAAGCTCGCCCTCCCGGACCGCCGCAAGGTGCGGTTCGAGTACACCGACGGCCTGCTCACCGAGGTCGAGGACGCGCGGGGGAACGAGTGGCAGTACCGGTACGACGCCGAGGGCCGCCTCGCGGAGGTGGTCGACCCGCACGATGTCGTGGCGGTGCACAACGAGTACGGCACCGACGGGCGCGTGGTCACGCAGCGCGACGGGGTCGGCGCGGAGATGGCGTTCGCGTGGGACGCCGACAAGCAGGAGGCGCGCACCACCGACGCGGACGACATCTCCATCTACGACGGCTACCACGGCAACGTCCTGATCTACAGCCAGCGCAGCACGGGCGACGCGGACAACCACCGCTACAACCGGCGCCTGGACCGCAACCTCGTGGTCAACGGGAACCAGTACCAGCACGTCGTGGAGTTCGACGCGCGGGGCAACCCCACCCGTGCCCAGGCGCCGCAGGGATTCGACGAGAAGACGAAGTACGACGACCGGAACAACCCGATCGAGTACACGGACGCCAACGGGAACGTCTGGAAGAACACGTACAACGAGTTCAACGAGCTGGTCCGTAGCGTCGACGCCGAGGGCAACGACATCGAGCACGCCTACGACGACCGGGGCCTGCTGATCTCGACGACGGACCAGCGGGACAAGGTCACCACGTACGAGTACCTGCCGGACGGCGAGGAGAACGCCGGGCTGCTGTCCGCCGTCGTCTCCCCGGAGGGCCGCCGCAGCGAGCTGTTCTACGACCGGACAGGTCGCCAGGTCGCGGCCACGGACCCACGAGGTACCGCCGACCCGCGCGAGCGGCGGCACTACACGACGCAGACGCACTACGACGAGCAGGACCGGGTGGTCCGTGTCGAGGAGCCCGGCAAGCACGGCGACTGGCGCACGGTGTACGACGACGTCGGCCGGCTCACCCACCAGATCTCGCCCGAGGGCACCGTCACCCGGACGCGCTACCTCGACAACGGCCTGCAGTCGCGGGTCGAGGGCGGCGGCCGGGTCGTGACCTTCGACTACACCGACGCCGGGCGACGCGCGTCCGAGAGCGTGCGGATGAAGGGCGACGACCTGACGACGTCGTACACGTACGACGCCAAGGGCCTGGTCAAGACCGTGACCTCGCCGGGCGGCAACGTGCCGGGCGCGAACAAGGCGGACTTCACCACCGAATACTTCTACGACGCGAACGACAACCCGATCCGGATGCGCATGCCGTACCCGGGCGGCGGGTACACGACCCGGGACATCAAGGTCGACGCGCTGGACCGCACGACGGCGTCGATCAACGAGCTGAACAAGACGTCCAGCTTCGAGCGCAGCAACACGGGCCAGGTCGACTCGGTCACCGACACCAAGGGCCGTACCACCACGATGGGGTACGACAAGAACGGCCGGCAGACGGAGCGCACCGACTCGGGCGGCAAGATGACCCGCACCCAGTACGACGCGGCGGGCAACAAGATCAAGGAGACCTCCCCGACCGGCGGCATCACGACCTTCGAGTACACCGACGACGGGCTGCTCGCGGCATTCACGGAGCCGCGCGGCAACGTCGAGGGCGCCGACAAGGACCGGTTCACCACGCGGTTCGAGTACGACCTCGCGGGCAACCGGACCAAGGAGATCGACCCGCTCGGCAACACGACGTCGACGAAGTACGACGCGAACAGCCGGCCCACCGAGCTCACGGATGCCCGTGGTGGGACCACCTACTACGCCTACCGCGAAGACGACCAGATCAGCCACGTGCGGCAGCCGGACGCGCCGAGGCTGCCGATCTTCAGCAAGGCCTTCGCGACGGTGCTCACCTACGACGACGACGGCCGCGTGGTCGGCGTCCGCGACCCGCAGGGCGGGCGCTCACGCATTACGTACGACGACGCCGGCCGCCCCGCGACCAGCACCGACCCGCTCGGTCGCACCGCGCACCTGGGGTACGACGCCGAGTCGAACCCGGTCTCGACCATCACCACGGACCGGCGCGAGGACCTCGACGACCTGTCCGCCGCGGAGCGGGTCGAGCGCACGATCGTCTCCGAGTACGACCTCCGCAGCCGCCTGACCAGCCAGCAGGTCGGTTCCACCGGGCCGGAGTACACCTACGGCTACGACGCGAAGGACCGGACGACGTCGTACGGCGACCCGCTGGGCGTGCGCACGGTGACGTACGACGAGGAGGACCAGATCACCAAGGTGGTCCGCGAGGAGCCGGGCCAGGCCACCGAGACCTTCACCTACGGGTACGACCAGCGCGGGAACATCACCGAGCGGACGTATCCGGACGGCACCCGGATCACCTCGACGTACGACGACGACTCGCGGCTCGCCTCCACGACGGCGTCCGGCGGTTCCACGGGCGGCAGCACCGCGAAGTGGGAGTACGCGTACGACGTCGCCGGACGCCGGACGGCGACCACCCTGCCGGCGTCGACGGGCCTCACCGAGCAGCGGAAGTACGACGACGCCGGCCGGCTCACGTTCATCGGCACCGAGCGCACGGGCGAGCCCGTCGAGGGTGTGCAGGACCCGGTGTCCGCGTTCGACCTCACGCTCGACCCGGTGGGCAACCCGACCCAGGTGCAGACGACCCGCGGCGGGGTCACGGAGGCCGTCGCCTACGCGTACGACGACGCGAACCGGGTGACGGATGCCTGCTACGCGGCGCAGGAGTGCGACCGCCACAGCAAGGAAGCCGGCCGGATCTCGTACGAGTACGACCTGCTGGGCAACCGGACCGAGCAGAGGCGGTCGGGCTCGGCGGGCCACGACGTGACGCGCTACTCGTACGACGACGCGAGCCAGCTCGTCCGGGAGCTCGTGATCGGCAAGGACGGTCTCGAGCGCAAGGAGTACGAGTACGACGTGCTGGGCAACCAGACGCGTGCGGGCGACGACCGGCTCGAGTACAACCTCGACAACACGCTGGCCGAGGCGAACGTCGACGGGGTGGTCACCCGGTACACGTACGACGCGACACGCATGCGCCTCGACGCCATCTCGGGGATCGGGGCCGGTGCCAAGACGCGGCACTGGGCCTGGGACACGAACGGGTCGCTGGAGAACATCGCCGTCGACACGGTGACCGGCGCGAGCGGGGCGGTGATGAGCCGGCAGGCGTTCGCCTATGGGCCGACCGACGAGCCGCTGGCGCTGCTGGAGACGCACGGCGGGGCGCACGTCTACACCCACGACTGGCTGGGCGGCGTGGCGAACATGCTGTCGGCGGACGGGAAGGTCGAGGAGGGCTACGACTACGACCCGTTCGGCAACCCGCGGCAGGGCGAGACTCTTGCGGGGGCTGTTGCCGAGGAGGCGGGCGGCGGTGCGGCGGTCGCGGCCGACGGCGGGGCCTCGGAGGGCCCGGCGTCCGCGGAAGCCGAACCAGCGGCCGAGATCCAGAACCCGATGCAGTTCCAGGGTGCGTACCAGGACTCGACCACGGGCGAGGGCAACTACGCCATGCGCGCCCGGAACTACGACCCGGGTACGGGGCGGTTCTCGACCAGGGACCCGGCCGGCGCCCAACCGATCGGTTCCTCGCCGTACGCGTTCGCGGGCGGCAACCCGCTGGTCTACACGGACCCGACGGGCGAACGGGAGCTGGAGGGGCCGACGGGCGGTAGCACCACCTCCAACCCCAACGACCCCGGCGCCGAGGTGGAGGGACCGAGCGCCGAGGAGATCGCGCAGGCGCAGCAGCTCCAGTCGAAGTCGATGCTCGACGTCATCCTGGAGGCCGGCGGGCAGATCCTCATGGAGTTCCTGGGGATCAACGACCTCATGGACTGCCTCGACGGCGACCTCGGTGCCTGCGTGATGCTCGTGGTCGGCGCACTGCCGTGGGGCAAGATCTTCAAGGCAGCCAAGATCGGCGAGGCCATCTACAAGGCCGGCAAGGCCGTGATGACCTTCTCCAGCGAGCTCAAGTGGGCCAAGCAGATCCTGTCCGGCGCCAAGAAGGCGAAACAGGCGGCGGAGGCGGCGAAGGCGGCTGCGGCGAAGGCCGCGCGGGAGGCCGCCGCCAAGGCGGCGAAGGCCAAGGCGGCGGCGGACGCCAAGATCAAGCGGCTGGCCGCTGAGGCAAAGGCGAAGGCGCGGGCGCAGGCAGACAAGAAGAAGGCCACCACGACGGGTAAGGGGGACTGCAACAGCTTCTTGCCCGGCACGCTGGTTCTGCTCGCGGACGGAAGCCGAAAGCGGATCGAGGACCTCGAACCCGGCGACGAGGTACTGGCTGCTGACGAGGAGACCGGTGACCGGTCGGGCTCACGGCTCGTCACCGCCCAGATCACCGGCGGCGGTGAGAAGACTTTGGTCACGGTGACCATCCGGGATGACGACGGCGACAACCAGAAGATCGTCGCCACGGACGAGCACCCGTTCTGGAACCCCGAGAAGCGCACCTGGGTCGACGCGATCGACCTCCGGTCCGGCGAGTGGCTCAAGACGAGTGCCGGCACGTGGGCCCAGGTCGCGAAAGTCAAGGTCGAGCACCAGCGCACGGTGGTGCACAACCTCACGGTGGACTGGGACCACACGTACTACGTGGCTGCGGACCACAGCAGTGTGGCGGTACTGGTCCACAACTGCAAGGTCTACCGGAACCTCCGGGCAGATGAAGATCCTGCGATGGGACTGGTCGCCAAGGATCCGACTGCGGGGTATAAGCCTGCGGGCCACGTCCTCCATGGCAGCAAGCCCGGCTGGAGGTCTCAGTTCATCTCGACGACGCGAAGCAGTGACGTTGCGCTGAATTCGCAGTGGTCCGGGCCGAGAGTGGTCGCTATCGATCTCAGTAAGCTCGATCCGTCCCAGATACTCGATCTCTCGACGGACGCAGGGCGGGCGGCACACGGCGTCAGGGGATTTACAGCGATTAATCGGACCAAGTCATCGCAGGAAGTTCTGCTCACGGGTATTATTCCGGCCGATGCAATTAGTTGGGTGAGGGGAGGCCCCTGATGGTCACAGATCCACTGACCCGGCTTGCCGAGGCATGGTCTGCATTCGACGGGTCGCTCAGGATGGGCCCCGGCTTCGACGCCGATGCGTTTGACGCGCTCAAGTCCGCGCTGAGCGCCTGTGCGGTTGCTTGGGACGGGCTGGACTGCATTCCCCGCCTCGGGGTCAATGTCATCATTGACATATTCCCTGCAACCGAGGCCAATGCTGCACTCTATGAAGGAGAAGCAGCGGATCGGGTCATGGCAGCCGCATATGAACTGCATGGTCTGGCAGGAGAAACTGTTGGTCTATAGTCCTGACCTTGATTCTCCACATGGATTGGGTGGTGCGACCGACCCGGACTACGCCACCTCCACGTGCGCCCGCGCGGCCTCGACGAAGTCGAAGATGCCCTGTCGGGACACGTCGCGGGCGTCCTTCAACTCCTCGGCGGGCGTGCGTAGAGACAGTCGGTCGACGCTGTCGATCGCCTGCTGCGCCAGCTCGATCAGCTCCCTGGACTCGGTGACGAGCTGGACCCGGAACATCGCCTCGAGCGCGTTCGTCCGCAGCCGGTAGGTCTCGTAGCGGATCGCGTCGGGGTCGGCGCTCTGGCGCTCCTCGTGGACCGCGTACCAGCGGTCGACCTGCGCCCGGCGCAGGCTGACGAGCGCGCCGCCGAACGAGGTATAAGCGCTGACCCGCTCCTGGCGCAGGCGCTCGTTGCGTTCGAAACGCTCGGCGTCGGCCCGGTTCCGCCGCTGGAAGTAGTGCGTCGCCAAGGATCCGAGCAGCGTTCCGACGACGGCGACCACGCTGGTCACGATGATTTCCACGGCCGAAGCCAACCATGCCGAGCACCGGTTGAGAAGTCCGCCTCGAACATGCGATCAGGCATGCTTAGACGGCCGAGAGCGTGCCGGATCGCATGTTCGAGGCGGACCTTGCACCTGATCGGGCTCCGGCGGCGGGGCGACGCCGGCAGGGCGCCCGCCCAGGCTCGGCGGGCGGCGTGACGCGCCGAGTTCGCGCGGGTGCGACGCAGGAACTCGCGCCCCTAGACTCGAAAAATGGCAGCGATTCCTGAGGTGATGAAGGCGGTGCAGCTCGTCGGCCACGGTGGTCTCGACCAGCTGGTCTATCGGGACGACGTGCCGACGCCCACGCCGGACGCCGGCGAGGTGCTGATCGACGTGCACGCCTGCGGCATGAACAACACCGACGTGTGGGTGCGCGAGGGCGCCTACGGCACGGAGACCGACGCCGCCGAGGTGTCCACGTGGCGGCGCGGCCGGTCCACGCTGACGTTCCCCCGGATCCAGGGCACGGACACGGTCGGCCGCATCGTCAACGTGGGGGAGGGCGTGCCGACCGAGCGGATCGGGCAGCGCGTGATGGTGGACTTCAGCATCTACAACCGTCCCGAGGGCGACGACAGCCTCGCGGACATCGACTACATCGGCCATGGTCGCGACGGGGGCTACGCGGAGTACGTCGTGGTGCCGTCGGAGAACGCCTACGAGATCACGTCCGGGATCGCCGACGCCGAGCTGGCGACGTTCTGCTGCGCCTACCTGACCGCCGAGCAGATGCTCGACCGTGCCAGGCTCGGGCAGGACGAGCGGGTCCTGGTGACCGGAGCCTCCGGCGGCGTCGGGTCGGCGATCATCCAGCTGGCGCGGGTACGTGGGGCGGTGCCGTACGCCGTCACCAGCGCGGGCAAGGAGGACGCGCTGCGTCGGATCGGCGCCCAGGACGTCGTCCTGCGCGACGCGCCCGACCTGGTCGCCGAGGTCGAACGGGTGGTCGACGGCCCGGTCGACGTGGTGGCCGACCTGGTCGCAGGCCCGATGTTCAACGACCTGCTCCGCATCCTGCGACCCGAGGGCCGGTACACGACCGCGGGTGCCATCGGCGGGCCGGTGGTCAACCTCGACCTGCGCACCATGTATCTCAAGCAGCTCGAGCTGCACGGCTCCTCCCAGGGCACGCGTACCGCGTTCCGGCGTCTGGTGCGCTACATCGAGAACGGCGAGATCAAGCCGCTGCTCGACCGCACCTTCAAGCTGTCCGACTTTCACCAGGCGCAGAGCACGTTCATGGACAAGACGTACATCGGAAAGCTGGTCGTCGTCCCCGACCGCCACTGGGACGAGGTAGGAGCCCCCCATGCAGCACCGTGAGTGCACGCTGGAGCTGATCGACACCCAGTCCGGCGGGGACGTCAGCCGCATAGTGATCGCCGGCGTCGAGCCGTTGCCGGGGGCGAGCGTGCTCGAGAAGGCGCGCTATCTGCAGAACGAGGGCGACGGCCTGCGGCGCCTGCTGCTGTCCGAGCCGTACGGCGACCCGGCGATGTCCATCGACCTGATCGTCGAGCCGAGCCGCCCGGGGGCGCAGGCCGGCTACATCATCATGGAGGCGATGGGCTACCCGCTGTACTCGGGCTCCAACACCATCTGCACCGCCACGGCCCTGCTGCAGAGCGGGGCGATCCCCATGGAGGAAGGCCTGCAGAACGTGGTGCTCGAGTCTCCGGCGGGCCTGGCCCTGATCACCGCGCGGGTCACCGCCGGTCGGGTCGAGTCCATCACCACGCAGGGCGAGCCGGCGTACGTGGCGGACGAGGGGCTGAGCGTGGAGGTGCCGCACTACGGCCGGGTGGAGTTCGACCTGGTGTGGAGCGGCGCGTACTACGCCATGATCGACGCGTCCCGGCACGGCTTCAGCATCACCGCCGAGGAGCAGATCGCGCTGACCGCGTTCGGCGACGCCTTCGTCCGCGCAGCCCGGCCCGACCTGCGGCAGGAGCACCCGGAGCTGGGTAAGGTCGGTCCGCTGCCGTTCGCCCACTTCATGGGCCCGGTGCGCACCATGGCGGCGGGGAAGCTGGAGTCGCCGTCGGCCACCTATGTCCACCCGGGCGTGCTGTGCCGCAGCCCCACCGGGACGGGTACCTCCGCGCGGCTGGCGCTGATGGCCCGTCGGGGCGAGATCCACGAGGGGGAGTCGCTCGAGACGATCTCGCCGCGCGGGAGCAGGTTCGTCGGCACCGTGCTGAACGAGGCGCGCGTGGGCGACTACGCGGCGCTGCACTCGACGATCACCGGCCGGGCCCGGCTGATCGCGCACTCCCGCGTCACCGTCGACCTGGACGACCCGCTGGTGGACCCGACGGACCTCGCGCACGTGCTCCTGCCCCGGTCGGCGGCGTAGGGCCGTCCAGACGTCCAGCAGTCAGCCGCCGGACGGAGCCGCGAAGCGGTCCAGGGCGGCGACGACGAGGGCCTCGACGCCGGTCTCCAGGGTGGGGTGGGGGACCGGCGCGAACCGGGGCGAGTGGTTGGACGGGATGTCCTCGTCCAGCGTGCCCGCCCGGGCCGCCGCCTCGAAGGCGGCGGGGTCCCAGCCGCCGAGCAGCCAGTACACGATCGGCACGCCGACGGCGGTGGCGAGCACGCCGACGTCCTCGCTGCCCGACACCGGGCCGGGGTCGATGACCCGCTCGGCGCCGAAGTGGGCGGCCAGGGCGCCCCTGGTGCGCTCGGTCTCTGCCGGGTCGTTGATCAGCGGCGGGAACGACTCGCCGGGTGTGATCTGCGGTGGGTGCGGCGCGCCTGCCGCGGCCGCCTCGCCCTGCACGATCCGCTCGACCGCGGCCAGCACGCGCGCCCGCACCGCCTCGTCGAAGGTGCGGATGTTCAGCCCGAGGTAGGCCTCGTCGGGGATGATGTTCTCCTTGGTGCCCGCCTGGGGCATGCCCACCGTGACGACCGCGGCGTCGCCGGCCGCCACCTCCCGAGAGACGATGGTCTGCAGCCGCAGCACCGTGGAGGCGGCCAGCACCACCGGGTCGACGGTGGTCTCGGGCCGCGACCCGTGACCGCCGCGGCCGACCAGCCGGACGCCGAGCTGGTCGGTGCCCGCGAACGCCGGGCCGCCGTGCACCCCGAGCAGGCCCGCCGCGACGGGCGCCACGTGCTGTCCCAGCACGATGTCCGGGCGGGGCACGAGGTCGTACAGGCCGTCGTCGACCATGGCGCGGGCGCCCGTGCCCAGCTCCTCGGCGGGCTGGAAGACGACGACGAGCGTGCCCGACCACGCGGCCCGGCCCGTGGCCAGCACGTCGGCCGCACCGAGCAGCGCGGTCACGTGCACGTCGTGCCCGCACGCGTGCATGATCCCCGACTCGACGCCGTCCGCCGTGGTGGCGCGCACCGTGCTGGCGTACGGCAGGCCGGTGTCCTCGGTGACCGGGAGCGCGTCCATGTCGGCGCGGAGCAGGACGCACGGGCCGTCTCCGTTGACGAGCACCCCGGCGACACCGGTCCCGCCGATGCCCGAGTGCACCACGTAGCCGAGGGCCGCGAGCCGCTCGGCGACCAGGGACGCCGTCCGGTGCTCCTGGTAGGACAGCTCTGGGTTGCTGTGGAGGTCGACGTAGGTCTCGCGAAGGCTCTGCCGCATCGCGGCCAGCGGCGCGAGGACCGTTCCGGGCACCGCAGGGGGAGTCGTCATGCGCCAACGATCCCACCGGCGAGCGCGACCTGCGCGCCGCCGGGTTGTCGGTAGCACGTGGTCGGTAGAACGTCAGGAGGTCGGCAGCCCGGGCTACCGACCTCCTGACGTTCT
>NZ_JBEZZF010000099.1:0-14463 GCF_040639055.1 Promicromonospora sp. NPDC023987
GACAACAGCTCGGCGAACGAGGTGGCGGCGGTCGAGGGGCACTCCCTGGAGACGGGCCGGGACTACCACGTGAAGGTCGTGGTGTCCGGGCGGACCATCGAGCTGTACCTCGACGGTGAGCTGCAGATGAAGTACTCCGAGCCGACGACCGAGTCGCTCTACCAGGTGGTCACCCGGGACGCCGAGACCGGCGAGCTGGTGCTCAAGGTCGTCAACCCGTACGAGTCCGTCGCCCGGACGGCGGTCTTGGTCGACGGGTACGCGGTCGCGCAGGAGGCGTCCGTGACCGAGATGAGCGGAGCGCCGTCGGCCGTGAACACCAAGACGCGGCCCGAACGGGTGGTGCCGGTGGAGGACACCGCGACGCTCGACGTGTCCCGGTCGGGCGACGACACGGAGTTCAGCTACGACTTCGCGCCCCACTCGATCACCTTCCTCCGCCTGAAGGAGTCCACGGGAAGCTGACCACCCGTCGGAGTAGAACTGTGGCGAAGTAGAACCAGGGCGAAGTAGAACTGCAGCTGCGCCACAGTTCTACTTCGCTGCAGTTCTACTTCGCCACGTTCTACTTCGCTGCAGTTCTACTTCGGCGAAGGGGGTCCTTTGGAGCCCACGGGGGCGTCCGCTACCCGTACGGTGGTGCCCGTGAGCAAGCTGCCCGAGGATGTCCGGGAACATCCGATACCAGATCCGGCCGAGCTCCGAAAGCTCGTCGGAGACATGCGCCGGCTGGTGCTGACCTACAAGTTCGGGATCGACGAGGTCATGACCAAGGTCTCGATCCTGCGCGACGAGTTCCGGCACATGCAGAACTACAACCCGGTCGAGCACGTGGGGTCGCGGCTCAAGTCGTTCGAGTCGATAGTCGCCAAGTGCCGCCGCAAGGGCATCCCACTGACGCCGGAGGGCATCCGGGCGCAGATGTTCGACATCGCAGGGGTGCGGATCACCTGCAGCTTCGTCAACGACATCTACCTGGTCCGCGACATGCTCCTCAAGCAGTCGGACATCACGGTCCTGGAGGAGCGGGACTACATCAAGAACCCGAAGGCGGCCGGGTACAAGTCGCTGCACCTCATCGTCCAGATCCCGGTGTTCCTGTCCGACCGGGTCGAGAACGTCATCGTCGAGATCCAGCTGCGCACCATCGCCATGGACTTCTGGGCGAGCCTCGAGCACAAGATCTACTACAAGTACGACGGCGACGTGCCCAGGCACCTCACCGACTCGCTCAAGCTCGCGGCCGACGTCGCCTGGTCGCTCGACACCTCGATGGAGCGCATCCACGACGAGGTCAAGGCGATCTCGGGCGACGAGGAGCCGGTCGAGCGACGGCACAACCTGCTGAGCCCCGAGGAGATGCTGCGCGACTTCTGGCGCGCCGCCGAGGCCGACGGCGGGTTCGACTTCACCAACGACAAGTAAGGGCTCCCGCCGCGGCCCCGCTGGTCGAGCCCACCTCTGGTCGAGCCCACCTCTGGTCGGGCCCACCTCTGGTCGGGCCCACCTCTGGTCGAGCTTGTCGAGGCCCGTCCCGACAAGCTCGACCAGCGGCTCACACCGCCGTGAGCGTTCCCGACAGCGCTGTCCACGACTCCGGCGGCAGCGTCACCTTCGTCGTCGTGCCATCGCCCGCTGCGGCGACCCATCCGGCGACGTCGAACACGCCCCAGTGCTCGGCGGCCACCTTCTCCGCATGCTCAGGGCCGACGACGGCGGGCTCGCTGTCGGCGGTCATCGACCAGCCGTCGGTGACCTCGAGCGCCGCACCGGGGTGCGCCAGCTCGACTTCGGCCGGCTCGGCGGAGCGGTTGGTCAGGAACAGCGCGACGGCGCCGTCCGACAGGGTGGCCGCCGCCGTCACCGCAGGCACGTCACCGTGGGCCTTGGTCGTGATGGTCGAGGTGGACACGCGCAGGTCGAGCGCTTCGCCCTGGGCGAGCCGCGCCGTCGTCGCGAAGGGGTGGAAGGTCGGCTGCCGCCAGGCCTCGCCCCCGGGCTCGGTCATGATCGGCGCGATCACGTTGACGAGCTGGGCCAAGCACGCGACGGGCACGCGATCGGCGTGGTTGAGGAGCGTGACGAGCAGGTCGCCCACCACCACGGCGTCGAGCCCCGAGTAGACGTCCTCGATGATGCGCGGCGCGTCCCGCTGGATCGGCAGGTTCTCCTCGCCGTGGAAGCGCGTGGTCAAGTACCAGACGTTCCACTCGTCGAATGAGATGGTGATGCGCTTGTCCGAGCGGCGCTGCGCCCCCACGGCGTCGGCGGACGCGACCACCCGCTCGATGAACCGGTCCATCGCCGTGCCCGACCCGAGGAACGACGCGCGGTCCCCGTCGACCTCCTCGTAGTACGCGTGCATCGAGATGTGGTCCACGAGGTCGTACGTGTACTCCAGGACCGTGCGCTCCCACTCCCCGAACGTCTCCATCTGCATGGACGACGACCCGCACACCACGAGCTCGATCGACGGGTCTACGAGCTTCATCGCGGCGCCGGCGTTGCGGGCGAGCTTGCCGTACTCGTGCGCGTCCTTGTGCCCGATCTGCCAGGGGCCGTCCATCTCGTTGCCCAGGCACCAGAGCTTGACGCCGTAGGGCTCCGTGCGGCCGTTGGCTATGCGCAGGTCGGCCCAGCGGGTGCCCGCCTCGCCGTTGCAGTACTCGAGCAGGGCCACTGCCTCTTCCACGCCGCGGGTGCCCAGGTTCACCGCCATCATCGGCTCGATCCCCTCGCGCTCGGCCCACTGCAGGAACTCGTCGGTCCCCACGAGGTTGGGCTCAACGGTGCGCCAGGCGAGGTCGAGGAACGGCTTGCGCTGCTCCACCGGGCCGACGGCGTCCTCCCACCGGTAGTTCGACACGAAGTTGCCGCCCGGGTACCGGACGGTCGTCACCCCGAGCTCGCGCGTCAGGTCGGCGACGTCGCGGCGGAAACCGTGGCTGTCGGACGCCGGGTGGCCCGGCTCGTGGATGCCCGTGTAGACCGCGCGCCCCAGGTGCTCCACGAAGGAGCCGAAGAGGCGACGGTCGACGGCGCCGACGGTGAAGTCGGGGTGCAGCAGGACGCGGGTGCGGGAGGTCGTCATTGTTCCTCGCTGATCGGTCGACGTTCCTACAACGTTGCACACTAGCTGATCGACGACGCGGGGGCGACGACGGTCCTCTACCCTGTGGGAAAACTCAGAAGCGGAGGCTGGCAGCGTGGCCGTGACGATGCACGACGTGGCGCAGCGCGCAGGCGTGTCGATCAAGACCGTGTCGAACGTGGTGAACGGCTATCCGTACATCCGTGCCGAGACCAAGCAGCGGGTCGAGACGGCGATCGACGACCTGGGCTATCGGGTCAACATGTCCGCCCGGAACCTGCGAACCCGGCGTACCGGGCTGATCACCCTGGCAGTCCCTGAGCTGTCGCTCCCGTATTTCGCGGAGCTGGCCGACGCCGTCATCTCCGCCGCCGACGCCGCCGGCTGGACGGTGCTCATCGAGCAGACCAGCGCCAGCCGCGAGCGGGAGACCGAGGTGCTCTCGGGCCGCCGCAGGCACCTCACGGACGGGCTGATCTTCTCGCCGCTGGCGCTCGGGCCCGACGACCTCGACCTGTTCACCGTCGACTTCCCGCTGGTGCTGCTGGGCGAGCGTGTCTTCGGCGCCCCTGCCGATCACGTGACGATGAACAACGTCGCGGCCGCCCGAGCGGCAACGTTGCACCTCGCGTCGCTCGGCCGCCGTCGGATCGCCCTGATCGGAGCGCACGAGGGGGAGCGGGTCGGTTCGGCAGCCCTCCGGACCGCGGGATACCGCGAAGGGCTCGAGGCGGCCGGGCTGCCGTTCGCGCCAGAGCTCGTCGGCGAGGCGGGCCTCTGGCACCGCTCCACCGGCGCCGAGGCGATGAGCCGCATGCTCGACGACGGGGTCGAGATCGACGCGGTCTTCGCCCTCAACGACGCGCTGGCGCTCGGCGCCCTGCACGCGCTGCACGCGCACCGGATCGACGTCCCGGGCGACGTGGCGCTCATCGGGTTCGACGACGTAGACGACGCGAAGTTCTCGGTCCCCGCACTGTCCTCGGTGGACCCTGGCCGGGACCAGATCGCGCACACCGCGGTGGAGCTGCTGCTGGAGCGCATCGGCGCGACCGGTCAGGGCGGCGCGAACGGTGCGGGCGACCCGGCGCCGTTCCGCAAGGTGGTGCCGGACTCGCGGATCGTGGGCCGGGAGTCCACGGGCGACGTCGGTGCGGGCGAACCCTGCCGGTTGGTGAGCACCCAGGCGGGCGGCACCGAGGTGGTTCCGGTCCGGGCCGCCGTGTGATCGGCAAGATGTCAGGTGATCGGTAGCCCGGGCTGCCGAACACCTGACATTTTGCCGACCACCTGCGGTCGTGCTCTTGCCAGGCAGCAGAGTTGCCGGTAGAACGGTGCCCAGCGTTTCCTACAACGTTGAAAAGCGACCGGTGATGATGCCGGGCACGCCCCGGTCCTTCGGCCGTGGCACCGAATCAAGGAGGACTCGGATGCGTAGATCAGCCCGACGCCGAGGCGTGGCTGCCGCAGCCGCCATGGCCGTATCCGCCGCTGGTCTCGCGGCCTGCTCCGGTGGCGCAGGTGGCGCCGCGGAAGCGACCTGCACCAACGAGATCAAGCAGCCCGACGCGACCCAGGTGACGGTCTGGGCCTGGTACCCGTCGTTCGAGACGATCGTGGACCACTTCAACGAGACCCACACGGACCTGCAGGTCTGCTGGACCAACGCCGGCCAGGGCGCCGACGAGTACAACAAGTTCCAGACCGCCATCGAGGCGGGTACCGGCGCGCCCGACGTCATCATGCTCGAGGCCGAGGTGCTGCCCACCTTCACGATCCTCGACTCCCTCGTGGACCTGTCCGAGTACGGCGCGGGCGAGCTCGAGGCCGACTACACGGCGGGTTCCTGGTCCGACGTGTCCAACGGCGACTCCGTCTACGCGATCCCCGTCGACGGCGGCCCCATGGGCATGCTGTACCGCGCGGACATCTTCGAGGAGCACGGCGTCGAGGTGCCGACCACCTGGGACGAGTTCGCCCAGGCCGCGCAGGACCTGCGCGACGCCGGCTTCGATGGCCACATCACCGACTTCCCGACCAACGGCAACGCGCTCAACTACGCGCTGTTCGCGCAGAACGGCTGGGAGCCGTTCCAGTACGACGCCGCGAAGCCGACCGAGATCGGCATCGACGTCGACAGCCCGGAGGCCGTGGAGGTCCTCGACTACTGGAAGGGCCTGATCGACGACGACCTGGTCGCCACGGAGGACGCGTTCACCACCGACTACAACGCGGCGCTCGTCGACGGCACCTACGCCGTCTACCTCGCGGCGGCGTGGGGCCCTGGCTACCTGCAGGGCCTGTCGGAGGCCGACGCCGACGCCGAGTGGCGTGCCGCTCCGCTCCCGCAGTGGGACCCGGAGAACCCGGTCCAGGTGAACTGGGGCGGCTCCACGTTCGCCGTGACCACCCAGTCCGAGCAGCCGGAGGCCGCCGCGACGGTCGCCAAGGAGCTGTTCGACACCGAGGAGGCCTGGAAGCTCGGCGTCGAGGAGGCGGCGCTCTGGCCGCAGTGGAAGCCGATGCTCGAGTCGGACTGGTTCACGAGCCTCGAGGCGCCGTTCTTCGGTGGCCAGAAGATCAACGAGGAGGTGTTCCTCGACGCCGCGAACGGGTACGAGGGCTTCTCGTTCAGCCCGTTCCAGGTCTACGCCTACGACCAGCAGACGCAGGCGCTCTTCGACATGGTCGAGAACGACACCGACGCAGCCACCGCACTGGGCACCGTCCAGGACGGTCTGGTGCGGTACGCCACCGAGCAGGGCTTCACGGTCACGGAATGAGCCAGGGGACGAGCTCGGTGACGAAGGGGAGCGAGGGCGTCACGCACGCGGTAGCTACCCGGCCGACCAGCAAGATCGCCAGCCGGCGGCAGCGCTGGGGATACGTGTACGTGGCACCGTTCGCCGCGGTGTTCGCCGTGTTCCTGGTGCTGCCGCTGGGCTACGCGCTGTGGATGAGCCTGCACACCAAGGGCATCGCCACGGCCGGCCGCAACGTGTTCGTGGGTGCGGACAACTACGTCAAGGCGTTCACGGACCCGGTGTTCCTGGAGGGGCTGTGGCGGGTGCTCCGGTTCGTGCTGGTCATGGTGCCGGTCCAGATCCTGGTCGCGCTCGTGGCGGCGCTCCTGCTCGACACGCTCGCCACGCGGCTGAGCCAGGTCTCGCGGCTCCTGATCTTCGTGCCGTACGCCATCCCGGCCGTCATCGGCGCCCTCATGTGGGGCTTCCTGTACAGCCCGCGGTTCGGTCCGGCGCAGGACCTCTTCGGCCTGGTGGGACTGACCGCGCCGGACTTCCTCAGCTCCGCCAACATCTTCGGGTCGCTGGTCAACATCGTGACCTGGCAGTGGGTCGGCTACTACATGATCATCATCTACGCCGCCCTGAGGTCGATCGACCCGTCGATCTACGAGGCGGCGGTGCTCGACGGCGCCGACCGCCGGCAGATCGCGCTGCGGATCAAGGTGCCCATGATCTCGTCGTCGATGGTGATGATCGTGGTCTTCGCGCTCATCGGCACGCTGCAGTTCTTCACGGAGCCGCAGGTGCTGCGGTCCTCCGCGATGGGCGCCATCCCGACCGACTACACCCCGAACATGTACGCGTTCGCCACGGCGTTCAACTACAGCCAGTTCAACTACGCGTCGACGCTCGCGTTCTCGCTCGGCTTCCTGGTGTTCGTGGGGTCGTACCTCTTCCTGTTCCTGACACGCAAGCAGAGCGGGCTGAAGTGATGGCGAACTCGACACTCCTCTCCCGGACCCCCACCGAACGGAACAGGGCGGAGCGGACCACCGGCACGCCCGTCGGCCAGGGGCGCCGGCTCGGCTCCCACGTGGTGCTCGTCCTGCTCGCGCTCTACTTCGTGGTGCCGCTGTGGTGGCTGGCTGTGGCGTCCACCAAGACGAACGCGGGGCTGTTCGGCGGCGCACCGCTCTGGTTCGGCTCGGACTTCGCCCTGGCCGACAACATCGCCGGTCTCTTCAGCCACCAGGGCGGCATCTACTGGATCTGGTTCCGCAACTCGTTCGTGTACGCCCTCGCGGGCGGCGTGGGCGCGACGGTGCTCTCGGTACTGGCCGGCTACGGTCTGGCGAAGTACCGGTTCCGCGGCCGGAGCGTGTTCTTCGCGCTGCTGCTCGGGTCCGTGATGGTGCCGATGACGGCGCTCGTGATCCCCACCTTTGTGCTGCTCAGCGGCATGGGGCTGCTCAACACGATGTGGGCGGTGATCCTGCCGTCGCTGCTCAGCCCGGTCGGCGTCTACCTGGTGCGGGTCTACGCCCAGGACGCCGTTCCGGAGGAGGTGCTCGACGCCGGGCGGGTCGACGGCGCGGGTGAACTTCGGCTCTTCTTCCAGGTGGTGCTGCCGCTGCTGCGCCCGGCGATCGTCACGGTGCTGCTGCTCACTACCGTCGCGACCTGGAACAACTTCTTCCTGCCGCTCGCCGTGCTGCGGGACCCGAACCTGCTCCCGGTCACGGTGGGGATCTACAACTGGCAAGCCCTTTCCAATGCCGGTGCGGGCGGTGAACAGGTCTGGAACCTCATCGTGACCGGGTCTTTCATCTCGGTGGTTCCCCTGGTCATAGCGTTCCTCTCCCTGCAGAAGTACTGGCAGGGTGGGCTGTCGCTCGGCAGCGTCCGGTGAGGCCGAGTGCCCCGAGCAGTTGGTCGGGAGAGGTTCAGGCTTCCTTGACCTGGCTCCCTGCCGGTTGACGGTATCGATGCCGTAACCATTCAAGAAGGGTTCCTTACATTTCCTCGACCACGGCTACGGTGATAGCGTCGCCGATCGATCGTGGCGGAGTTCACCCCGACACGATTTTGACCGGCGCTCGTGTGAGCGTTAACAATCGTAGTCGGCCGGGTCGCAGACGTGCCCGGAGGGAACCTCGAAGAGGAGATGTCATGGCAAGGAAGCTGTGGGCCAAGCGCGGTGCGGCCGCGCTGGCAACGGGTGCGATGGCTGTCTCGCTGGCCGCGTGCGGCGGCGGCGGTGCAGGTGCCGGTGGTGGTGCTGACGGTGGTGCGGCCGGAGACGGTGAAGAGGGCGGCCTCGTGGGTGTCGCCATGCCGACCCAGACCTACGAGCGCTGGATCGCGGACGGCGACGCCGTCAAGTCCGGCCTCGAGGAGGCCGGGTACGACGTCGACCTGCAGTTCGCGGGCGACGACATCCCGACCCAGCAGGCGCAGATCGACGCCATGATCAACAAGGGCGCCGAGGCGCTGATCATCGCGTCCATCGACGGCACCGCGCTGGGCACCCAGCTCGACGCCGCCGCTGCCGCGGACATCCCGGTCATCTCGTACGACCGGCTCATCCGTGACTCGGAGCACGTCGACTTCTACGTCACCTTCGACAACTACGAGGTCGGCGTGCAGCAGGGCACCTCGCTGCTGACCGGTCTCGGCATCCTGGACGAGAACGGCGAGGAGGCCGCTGACGCGCCCGAGGGCCCGCTCAACATCGAGCTCTTCGCCGGCTCGCCCGACGACAACAACGCCGGGTTCTTCTTCGAGGGCGCGATGTCGGTGCTGCAGCCGTACCTCGACGACGGCACGCTGGTCGTGCCCTCGGAGCAGACCGACTTCGGCACCGTCGCCATCCAGCGCTGGGAGCAGGAGGGTGCGCAGAGCCGCATGGAGGACCTGCTGACCGGCTCGTACAGCAAGGGCGAGCGGACCATCGACGGGGTGCTGGCGCCCGCCGACGTCCTGTCGCGCGGCGTCATCACGGCGCTGAGCAACTCGGGCTACGGCAAGGGTGACCTCGACATGCCGATCATCACCGGGCAGGACGCCGAGGCGGCGTCGGCCAAGCTGATCGAGGACGGCAAGCAGTACTCGACGATCTTCAAGGACACCCGGCTCCTCGCCGAGCAGGCAGTCATCGCCGCCACGTCCTTCCTGGAGGGCGAGGAGCCCGAGGCGAACGACACGGAGACCTACGACAACGGCGTGAAGGTCGTGCCGTCGTACCTCCTGCCCACGGTGATCGTCACCGCGGACAACCTCGAGGCCGAGCTGATCGACTCCGGCTACCTCACCGAGGAAGAGGTCGCTTCCGGCCAGACCGACTAGGTCTGACACCGGTACCGACACCTCTGACGGTCCGGCGGCCGGTCGGTGGTCGCGCTCCCAGAGACCCAGGTCTCGACAAGCTCGACCACCGGCCGGCCGGTCACCACCGACCGGCCGGCCGGGACCAGGCCGGAGTCGGCCACCCGCAACACCACCACTGGCGACAAGTACGCGACAAGGACTGGCATGGCCGATTCGGCGCCGACCGACATCCTCGAGATGCGCGGCATCACCAAGACATTCCCCGGGGTCAAGGCACTCCAGGACGTCAACCTCACCGTCCGTCGAGGCGAGATCCATGCGATCTGCGGCGAGAACGGGGCGGGCAAGTCCACCCTGATGAAGGTGCTGTCGGGCGTGTACCCGCACGGTACCTACGACGGCGACATCGTGCTCGACGGCGAGACCGCCAAGTTCGGCACCATCAACGACTCCGAGGCGCGGGGCGTGGTGATCATTCACCAGGAGCTCGCGCTCGTCCCGTACCTGTCGATCGCCGAGAACATCTTCCTCGGCAACGAGCGCCGTCGGGCCGGTGGTGGGATCGACTGGAACAAGACGAACGCCGAGGCCGCAGCGCTCCTCGAGCAGGTAGGGCTCGACGAGACCCCCACGACCCTCGTCTCGGCGCTCGGCGTGGGCAAGCAGCAGCTCATCGAGATCGCGAAGGCGATCTCCAAGGACGTCAGCCTGCTCATCCTCGACGAGCCGACGGCCGCGCTGAACGACAACGACTCCGAGCACCTGCTGAACCTGCTCCGGCAGTTCCAGGCGCAGGGCATCACGTCGATCATGATCTCCCACAAGCTCGCCGAGATCGCCGAGATCGCCGACCGCACCACGATCATCCGGGACGGCCAGTCGATCGAGACCTTCGACATGTCCGACGCCGGCGGCTCGTCCGAGGCGATCCAGGACCGGATCATCCGCGGCATGGTGGGGCGTGACCTCGACAACCGCTACCCCGGCCGCGAGTCGCACCCCGGCGCGGAGGTGCTGCGCATCGAGGACTGGACGGTGCACCACCCGACCCAGCCAGGTCGCGTCGTCGTCGAGAAGGCGAACCTGAACGTCCGGGCCGGCGAGGTGGTCGGCATCGCCGGCCTGATGGGCGCAGGGCGCACCGAGCTCGCGATGTCGGTGTTCGGTCGCTCCTACGGCCGGGACATCTCCGGCCAGGTCTACCTGGACGGCGAGAAGGTGACCGTCGGGACCGTGCCGGACGCGATCAAGGCCGGCATCGCGTACGTGTCGGAAGACCGCAAGCAGTACGGGCTCAACCTCATCGAGGACATCAAGCGCAACATCTCGGCGGCCGGTCTCCGCAAGCTGTCGAAGAACGGCTTCGTGAACGAGCACGAGGAGCTCAAGGTCGCGGGCGAGTACCGCGAGTCCATGAACATCCGCACCCCCAACGTGCTGGTGGAGGTGGGCAAGCTCTCGGGCGGCAACCAGCAGAAGGTCGTGCTGTCCAAGTGGCTGTACACCGCGCCAGAGGTGCTGATCCTCGATGAGCCGACGCGCGGCATCGACGTCGGCGCGAAGTACGAGATCTACACCATCATCAACGAGCTGGTCGCGGCGGGGAAGGCTGTGCTCGTCATCTCCTCGGAGCTCCCTGAGCTCCTCGGGATCTGCGACCGCATCTACACCCTGGCCTTCGGCCGCATCACTGGCGAGGTCGACGTCACCTCAGCCACCCAGGAAGGACTCATGGCACTCATGACGCAGGAGACCACGCAGGAGACGAAGGCATGACCGGCATCGCGAACATCAAAGAGCTGTTCACCCGCAACCTGCGCACGAGCGGTATCTACATCGCGTTCGTCCTGATCATCGTGCTGTTCTCGGCGCTGACCGACGGGCTGCTGCTCAGCTCGCGGAACATGACCAGCCTGGTGCTGCAGTTCTCGTACATCCTGATCCTCGCGATCGGCATGGTGATCATCATCATCGGCGGGCACATCGACCTGTCGGTCGGGTCGGTGGTCGCGCTGACCGGTGCGGTGGCGGCCGTCGTCGTCATCCGGGGCGGACTGCCCTGGTGGGCGGGCGTGCTGGCGGCGCTCGGTACCGGACTCCTGGTAGGGGCGTGGCAAGGATTCTGGGTGGCCTACGTAGGCATTCCAGCGTTCATCGTGACGCTGGCGGGCATGCTGCTGTTCCGCGGCCTGACGCTCGAGGTGCTCAACAACGTCTCGCTCTCGCCGTTCCCCTCGGAGTACACCTCGATCGCCTCGGGCTTCCTCAACGGGTTGCTCGGCGGTTACGGCTACGACACCTTCACGCTCGTCATCTTCGCGATCGGTGTGCTGGGCTTCGCGTACAACGCGTGGCGCAACCGCCGCGCGCGCATCGCGTACAAGCAGACCGTCGAGGCGCCGGTGCTGTTCGTGCTGAAGCTCGTCGTGGTCGCCGCCGTCGTCATGTGGTTCGCGTACAACCTCGCCACGTACCGCGGGCTGCCCGCTGTCCTGATCATCCTCGCGGTGCTGGTCATGGTCTACACGCTGGTGACCAAGCACAGTGTGTTCGGCCGCCACGTCTACGCCATCGGCGGCAACCTCGCCGCGGCGCAGCTGTCCGGCGTCCGCGTGAAGCGCGTGAACTTCTGGATGTTCGTGAACATGGGCTTCCTCGCCGCGATCGCGGGCATCGTGTACTCCGCCCGGTCGAGCGCCGCCCAGCCGGCGGCAGGCAACATGTTCGAGCTCGACGCGATCGCCGCGTGCTTCATCGGTGGCGCCGCCGTGACCGGCGGCATCGGCACCGTGATGGGCGCGATGGTCGGTGGTCTGATCATGGCCGTCATGTCGAACGGCATGTCGCTCATGGGTATCGACCAGTCGACGCAGCAGATCGTCAAGGGCGTCGTGCTGCTCCTCGCCGTCGCGTTCGACGTCTGGAACAAGAAGCGGGCCGCAGCGGCGCGCTGACCCCTTCGGGGAGCGCGAGAAGGTCCGCCTCGAACATGACCTCGGGTACCGAATCCGTCTCGGACAGGTACCCGAGGTCATGTTCGACGCGGACTTCGCCGTTCACCGGTGGGTGAGAATGGTGGGATGGCTTCCGAATCCGCGCCGCGCCGCGGGCGCCGTCCTGCCGGTCAGGACGCGCGTGCCGAGATTCTCGCCGCCGCGCGCGTGGAGTTCGTCGACCGTGGGTACGAGGGGGCCTCCCTGCGGTCGATCGCCCGGCGGGCCGGCGTGGACCCGGGGACGGTGCGGCACTGGTTCCCGGACAAGGCTCGACTGCTGACCGGCACGCTCGGCGTCACGGAGATCGAGCCAGGGACCATCGTGGAACAGGTGGCGAACGGCCCGGTCGAGACGCTGGGCGAGCGCCTCGTCGAGGCGGTGCTCGGCCTCTGGGACCATGACGACGGCGACACCGTCCGCATGATCATGCCCGCGGTCATCTCCGACAACGAGCTGCGCGGCCTGATGCCCGCGTTCATCGGCGCGGCGATTCTGGCGCCCGTGATGCACGCGCTCGACACTCCGGACGCGCCGCTGCGCACCGCCCTCGTGGCGGCCCAGATGGCCGGGCTCATGATGACCCGCTACCTGGTGCCGGTGGAGCCGCTCGCGTCGCTGCCTCCGGCCACGGTCGCCGCCCTGGTCGGTCCCAATCTGCAGCGGTACCTCACGGGAGACCTTGCGGTGCCGTCGGCGGAGCGCGCATAATTCCTCACATGAGGAAAAACGCGGTGGTGATTCGTGGCCTGCGCGTGGTCCGCGGTGGCAGACCGATCATCGACGGGCTCGGTCTCGATGTGCCCGCCGGGTCCGTCGTCGGGCTGATGGGGCCGTCCGGCTCCGGCAAGACGACGCTCATGCGCTCCCTCGTCGGCGTGCAGGACAAGGTGACCGGCTCGGTCGAGGTGCTCGGCGCTGCCGCCGGCAGCCCCGCTCTGCGTCGCAGGGTCGGTTACATGACGCAGGACGCCAGCGTCTACACCGACCTCACCGTCGTGCAGAACCTCAGGTACTTCGCGGCCCTTGCCGGTATCCCGGACGCGGCGGCGGCGGTCGCCCGGGCGGTCGAGACGGTCGACCTCGGCGGGCACGAGAAGCAGCGGGTCGGCACGCTGTCCGGCGGCGAACGCTCGCGCGTCTCCCTCGCGGCGGCCCTGGTGGGCGGACCCGAGCTGCTCGTCCTGGACGAGCCCACCGTCGGCCTCGACCCGGTGCTGCGCCGCGACCTGTGGGCGGTGTTCCGCCGGCTGGCCGCCGAGGGGCGCACACTCCTCGTCTCCAGCCACGTCATGGACGAGGCGATGCAGTGCGACCGGCTGATCCTGATGCGCGACGGCGCGCTCGTCGCGGACACCACGCCCGACGAGCTGCTGGCCACCACCGGGGCGCCCGACGCCGAGCGCGCGTTCCTCGCCCTGATCGACGAGGGCCGGCCTGCGTCCGGCAGCGAGCCCACCGAGGAGACGGCGCGATGAACCTGACCTTCGCCACCGCCGGCCGAGTGCTGTCCCAGCTGCGCGGCGACCACCGCACGGTCGCCCTGATCATCGTGCTGCCGTGCCTGCTGATCGGCCTGATCGCCTGGATGTTCGACGACCAGCCGCAGGTCCTCGACCGGTTCGGCCCCATGCTGGTGGGCATCTTCCCGCTCATCGTGATGTTCCTGGTCACGAGCGTGGCGACGCTCCGGGAGCGGCAGTCGGGCACGCTGGAGCGGCTCATGACCACGCCGATCCGCAAGGGCGACTTCGTGGCGGGCTACGGCCTCGCGTTCGCCACGCTGGCCCTGGTCCAGGCGCTGGTGGTGGTGGGCTTCGCGACGTGGGTGGGCATGGACGTGGCCGGCCCGCTGTGGCTCGTGCTGGTCGTGGCGATGCTCGACGCGGTGCTCGGCTGCACCCTGGGCCTCGCCGCGTCGGCGCTGGCCCGGAGCGAGTTCCAGGCAGTTCAGATGATGCCGGCGATCCTGTTCCCCCAGCTCATCACCTGCGGCCTCCTGATGCCGCGGGACCAGATGCCCGAGGTCCTGGAGTGGCTGTCCCGCGTCTTCCCGCTCACCTACGCCGTCGAGGCGATGACGTCGCTCGCGGCCGGCGACGAGTGGGCGGGCATCCAGGGCGCCGTCGGCGTGATCGCCCTGTTCATCGTGGGCGCGACGCTCCTGGGCGTCGCCACGCTGCGCCGCCGCACGGCATAAGGGCTCGCACGGGTGGTCGGTAGAACGTCAGGAGATCGGCAACTCGGGCTGGTGATCACGCTGCGCGACCCGGCCAAGCCGACGTCGGCCCGTGCCGTGGCGGAG
>NZ_JBEZZF010000100.1:0-14309 GCF_040639055.1 Promicromonospora sp. NPDC023987
CGTGGCTCGCGGCACGGGCTGCGGCCCGCACCGAGGCGCGGGGCCGACCTTCTGACGTTCTACCGACCACACCGGTGTGCCGACCCGGCACGCGGCCAGCCCTTGACCTCGGTACCCCCTGGGGGTATAGATTGTGGTGTGCCGCCCACCCGCGGGGCACTGCTTCAACCCAGGAGCGATTCCATGAACGAGTCACCAGACCACCCCACCGAGCAGGCTGTCGCGCCCGGCCCGGCGGCCAGCGGCCACGAGCACGGCCATGTGCACGGCCAGGCCACCAAGGAGCAGCACGACGAGCACGCGGAGCACAGCGGCCACCCTGAGCACAGCGACACCGACGGTCATGCAGACCACGCCGGCCACGCCGGTCACGCCGGTCACGCCGGTCACGCCGACCACGTAGGCCAGTTCCGGCGGCTGTTCTGGATCATGCTCGTCCTGGCGGTGCCGGTCGTCGCGTTCTCCGACATGTTCGCGATGCTCCTCGGCTACCAGCTGCCCGATGCGACCTGGGCGAACGCGGTGTCGCCGCTGCTCGGTACCGTCATGTACGCGTGGGGCGGATGGCCGTTCCTCACCGGAGCGGTCAGCGAGCTCCGCACCCGCAAGCCGGGGATGATGCTGCTGATCGGGCTCGCGATCACCGTCGCGTTCGTCGCCTCCATGGGGGCGAGCCTCGGCCTGCTGGACCATCAGCTCGACTTCTGGTGGGAGCTGGCGCTCCTGATCGTGATCATGCTGCTCGGCCATTGGATCGAGATGCGGTCGCTCGCGCAGACGACGTCGGCCCTCGACTCCCTCGCAGCTCTCCTGCCGGACGAGGCCGAACGCGTCGACGGCGACCAGATCGTCACCGTCGCGCCGGCCGACCTCCGGTTGGGCGACGTCGTCGTCGTGCGGCCGGGCGGGAGCGTCCCAGCGGACGGCCGCGTCGTCGGCGGCCAGGCCGAGATGGACGAGTCCATGGTGACCGGCGAGTCGCGCACCGTCTCGCGCGGCGACGGCGACACCGTGACGGCCGGGACGGTCGCCACCGACTCCGGGCTCCGGGTCGAGGTGACGGCCACCGGCGACGACACTGCGCTCGCGGGTATCCAGCGCCTGGTCACCGAGGCGCAGAGCTCGTCGTCCCGCGCGCAGCGCCTGGCCGACGTCGCGGCCGGCTGGCTGTTCTGGTTCGCCCTCGGCGCCGCAGCCGTCACCGCGGTGGTCTGGTCCCTCGTCGGGCTGCCCGACGCCGCCGTCGTCCGCACCGTCACCGTGCTCGTGATCGCGTGCCCCCACGCGCTCGGGCTGGCCATCCCGCTCGTCGTCTCGATCGCCACCGAGCGAGCCGCCCGCGGCGGCGTGCTGGTCAAGGAGCGGCTCGCGCTGGAGAGCATGCGCACCGTCGACACCGTGCTGTTCGACAAGACCGGCACCCTGACCAAGGGTGAGCCCACCGTCGCAGAGGCGCGGCCCGCCGGCGACGTCGACGGCGACATGCTGCTGGCGCTCGCGGCCGCCGCGGAGTCGGACAGCGAGCACCCGCTGGCGAAGGCGATCGTGCGTGCCGCGCAGGACCGCGGCCTTCGCATCCCGCGAGCCGCTGGATTCACCTCGTCGCCCGCGGTGGGCGTGACGGCGACGGTCGACGGCCAGGAGATCCGGGTCGGCGGGCCCCGGCTGCTCGAGGACAGCGGACAGGCCGAGCTGCCGGTGGCCGACGCCTGGCGCGGCGACGGGGCCATCATCCTGCACGTCCTGCGCGACGGAGCGGTGATCGGCGGCATCAAGCTCGCCGACGAGGTGCGCGGCGAGTCCGCCGACGCCGTCCTCCGCCTCCACGAGCTGGGCGTCCAGGTGGTCATGATCACCGGCGACGCGGAGGCGGTCGCCCGGTCCGTCGCCGACGAGCTCGGCGTCGACCGCTACTTCGCCGGCGTCCGGCCGGAGGACAAGTCCGCCAAGGTCCAGCAGCTCCAGGGGGAGGGCCGGAAGGTCGCGATGGTGGGCGACGGTGTCAACGACGCCCCGGCGCTGGCACAGGCCGACGTCGGCATCGCGATCGGTGCGGGCACCGACGTGGCGATCGCGTCCGCCGGAGTCATCCTGGCCAGCGACGACCCGCGGTCGGTGCTGTCGGTGATCGAGCTGTCGCGGGCCAGCTACCGCAAGATGAAGCAGAACCTGTGGTGGGCCGCCGGGTACAACCTGCTCTCGGTGCCGCTCGCCGCCGGAGTCCTGGCGCCGGTCGGGTTCGTGCTGCCGATGTCGGTGGGCGCCGTCCTGATGTCGCTCTCGACCGTCGTGGTGGCGCTCAACGCCCAGCTGCTGCGCCGGCTCGACCTCCGGCCTGGAGGTCGATCCGGGCAGTAGCGGCGGCACCGTGTGGGGTGTCGCTCAGAGGTTCTGATCAAACGGTTGACCGGGTCGACACGGTTCCATAGCCTGACCGACGGCGCACCGGGCGCCGTGCTCGTTCCGGAGTCAAGGGAGACCTCGTGAAGCTCGTACCCGCGCGCCGCTTGGCGGTCCGTGCTGTGACAGCGGTGTCAGCCCTCGCGCTCGTCGCGAGCGGCATGGTCGTCGTGGGGGGCGCCGCGAGCGCCGCCCCGGCCACCGTCACCGACGACACCGACACCGAATGGCGGGTGGGCGGCCCGCGCGGCTCGGACCTTGACGGGGTGCTGCGCCTGGACGGGGCGGGGCAGGTGGCGCTGGACGTCGTCGCCGACGGCGAGACGGTGCTCTCGGCCACGCGGCTGGGGCTGCGCGGCAGCGACGGCGACCTCACCACCGGCCTGACGTTCACCGGCCGGCAGGACCGCACGGTCTCCGACTCGTACACGATGACGACGGGCAAGAGCGCGCGCCGCTCGTACGTCCACCAGGAGTCGGTGTTCACGTTCGCGGACGCCGACGGCGCGCGCCTCGGCATCGCTGTGCGGGTGTCCGACGACGGGGTCGCCTACCGCTACCTGCTCGACGGCGCCGGCGAGCACCGGGTGGACGACGAGACCGGCGGGTGGGAGCCGGCCGCGGACGGGCCGGCGTGGATGCAGCAGTCCTATGCGGTCAACTACGAGGCGGAGTGGACCACCACGACCGCGGCGGCCGGGAACGGCGGCGACAGCGTCGGCTTCCCCGTGCTCTTCCAGCAGGGCGAACGGTACGTGCTGGTTACCGAGGCCGACCTGCACGGCGACTACGCCGGGTCACACCTGACGCACACGCCGGGCTCCCTGCGGTACGACGTCGACCTGTTCGAGGGCCGGCCCGTCACCTCGACCGGCGAGCTGTCGACGCCGTGGCGGGTGGCGATCGTGGGCGACCTGCCCGCCGTCGTCGGCTCCACGCTGGTGGACGACCTGGCCACCCCGAGCGAGCTCGACGGGCAGGACACGTCCTGGATCAAGTCGGGCCGCTCCAGCTGGAGCTGGCTGACCGACCCGGGCAGCCCGCGCGACGAGGCCCGGCAGCGCGACTTCGTGGACCTGGCGGCGCGCAACGGCTGGGAGTACGTGCTCCTGGACGAGGGTTGGGACGCGAGCTGGGTGCCGCGCACCGTCCGCTACGCCCACACCAAGGGCGTCGACGTCATCGCCTGGTTCCACAGCCGTGACCTGCGCACGCAGGAGCAGCGCGACGAGTGGCTGCCGCGCCTGAAGTCGTGGGGCGTGAGCGGCCTCAAGGTCGACTTCATGGACTCCGACTCCCAGGAGATCCACCGCTGGTACGACGACGTCGCCCGCGACACCGCCCGGCACGAGCTGATGATCAACTTCCACGGGTCGGCCCTGCCGACCGGCATGCAGCGCACGTGGCCGCACATCATGAGCTACGAGTCGGTGCGCGGCATGGAGAACGGGATCAGCCCGGAACGCAGCCTCATCGTGCCGTTCACGCGCAACGTCACGGGATCGATGGACTTCACGCCCGTGGTGTTCTCCCGCGACAACGACAAGACGTCCAAGGCGCAGCAGGCCGCCATGAGCGTCGTGTACGAGTCGGGCTGGCAGCACATCTCGGACAAGCCCGAGGGGTACGCGGACGAGCCGAACGCCATGCCGTTCCTGCAGAACATCCCGGCCGACTGGGACGAGGTGCGGCTGCTCGGCGGGACGCCGGGGCAGGACGCGGTGCTGGCTCGCCGGTCGGGGGACCGGTGGTTCGTCGGCGGCATGCGCGCGGGCTCGGGCGACCCGCTGGAGCTGCCGCTGGCCGGCCTGGCCGACGGCCGCAGGGTGCTCGTCGACCTGCTGACCGACGACGGCACGAACGGTTCGGCCACCGTGCACACCACCCTCCGGAGGGCGGCGTCAGAGACGCTCCAGGTCCCGACGGCGAACAACGGCGGCTTCGTCGCCGTGGTGTGCGAGCCCCGGAACCGCGAGTCGTGCCTCGAACCGGTGGTGGCCCGCCCGGAGGCCACGATCGCCGTCGACCCGGCCGAGGCCGACGTCGAGCCCGGCAGCACCGTCGAGGTGCGGGCCACCTTCGCGGTGGCCGACCGCGCCGTCACGCGGGTCGCGGTGACGCCCGACCTGCCGGCGGGCTGGGAGGCCGACCACGGCACCCGGACCTTCGCGCGGCTCGCCGCCGGGCAGACCGCCGAGGTCACCTGGCTGGTCCGCGTGCCGGCCGACGGTGCGCCCGGCACGTTCGAGGTGCCGGTCGACGTCCGCTACCACCACCGGGGCGACCGCTACACCGCCGCGAGCCAGGCGACGCTGTGGGTCACCCCGCCCGCCGTGACCGGCACGCAGCACGTGTCCGACCTGCACTGGGTCGAGGAGTCGAACGGCTACGGGCCGATCGAGCGTGACACGTCGAACGGTGAGGCGGCCGCAGGGGACGGGAATCCGATCACGATCGCGGGTGTCACCTACGCCAGGGGCGTCGGTATGCATGCCCCCGGCTCCCTGACCGCCTGGCTCGGCGGCACGTGCACGACGTTCCGCTCGGTGGTCGGCCTCGACGACGAGGTGAGCGGGGCCGGGTCGGTCCAGCTCCACGTCTACGGTGACGGCGTCCTGCTGGCCGAGACCCCGGTCCTGACTGAAGCCGACGGGGGCGTGCCGCTCGACGTCGACGTCACCGACGTCAGCCGGCTGCGCCTGGCCGTATCCGACGGCGGCGACGGCAAGAACTCCGACCACGCCGACTGGGCCGACGCCCGCGTCGAGTGCGGATGAGCCGGCGGGCCTGAGCGTCGGATGCCCGGCAACCGGCTGTGATTGCATAAGGTGCGGGGCATGACGACACATCGATCGGAGCGGGGTGCACCGTGGGTGGCCTGATGGGACTGCTGGACGACATCTCCGTGCTGGCAAAGCTGGCTGCGGCATCGATCGACGACGTCGGCGCGGCCGCGGGCCGGGCGACCGCGAAGGCGGCGGGTGTCGTCGTGGACGACACCGCCGTCACGCCGCAGTACCTGCGCAGCGTCGCGGCGAAGCGCGAGCTGCCGATCGTGAAGAAGATCGCGTTCGGCTCGATCCGCAACAAGCTGGTCTTCATCCTCCCGGCGGCGCTGCTGCTCAGCCAGTTCCTGCCCTGGCTGCTGCCGATCATCCTCATGATCGGCGGCACGTACCTGGCCTACGAGGGTGCCGAGAAGATCTGGCACAAGGTCTCCGGCCACCACACCGCCGAGGTGCCGGCTACGGAGGTCAGCCCGGAGGCCGAGAAGAAGATGATCGCCGGTGCCGTCCGCACCGACCTCATCCTGTCGGCCGAGATCATGGTGATCGCGCTCGCCGAGGTGGCCGACGAGCCCTTCTGGTCCCGGCTGGCGATCCTCGTCGTGGTGGCCTTCGTCATCACGATCATCGTCTACGGCATCGTCGCGGCCATCGTGAAGATGGACGACGTCGGGCTGCGGCTGGCCCAGAACGCGTCCGGGTTCTCCAAGACGCTGGGCCGCGGGCTCGTCAAGGCCATGCCGAAGGTGCTCGCGGTGATCTCGGTGGTCGGCACGGTGGCCATGCTCTGGGTGGGTGGGCACATCCTGCTGGTCAATCTCGGGACGGACGGCACCGGCTGGGTGCCGGCGCCGTACGACTGGGTGCACCACCTCGAGATCGCGATCCACGACGGCACCGGCGGGCTCGGCGGCACGCTCGGCTGGCTCTTCAACACGCTGTGCTCGGCGATCGTCGGCCTGATCGTCGGTGCCGCCGTGGTTGCCGTGATGCACCTGCTGCCGTCCCGCAAGAAGAAGGACGAGCCGGTCAGCCACTGACCGGTGTGGCGCCCCTGCTTTCCGGCGTGCGTACGGTGCCGAACGTCAGGCGCCGGCGCAGCCGGAAGCCGAGGCTCTCGTAGAGCCGGATCGCGCTCGTGTTGCCCGCCGAGGCGTGCATCATGGCGCGCGCGCCGCGCTCGTGGACGTGGTGGACGACGTCGAGGACCAGGCGCGAGGCCAGGCCCTGCCCGCGGTACCGCTCGTCGGTGGCGACGGCGCTGATCTCCGTCCAGCCGGCGGGCGACAGACGTTCACCGGCCATGGCCACGAGACGCCCGTCGCGCCGGATCCCCACATAGCGGCCGAGCAGGTAGGTGCGTGGCAGGAACGGTCCCGGCTGTGCGCGCGCCACCAGGTCCAGCATCTCGGGTACGTCGGCGGCACCGAGGACCACCGCTTCGTCGTCGGGCCTGCCGTGCAGACGGTCGGTCTCGACGAGCTGGACTCCGCTGAAGGGCTCGCGCCGCTCCCAGCCGGGCGGGAGCTGGACGGAGTCCGGCGGCGCCGGGAACTCGGCGCCGTACCCGACCAGGTCGACCACCGCGTCCCAGACACCGGGGTCGTCCCAGGTCCGGACGGCGGCGAACGGCGAGACGTCGGCCGGGTACCGGCGGGCGAGGTCGCCGCCCTCGGCCAGGTGGGCGTGCGCTCCCGTGAGCGCGGACCAGGCGGGGTCGTCCAGCACGGGGTCGTCCTGCGGCACGACGTCGGGCGAGCCGGGGTCGCCGTCCTGAGCGCGGCGGTCGGTGTCGATGATGCTCATGCGAGGTTTCCGGACGTGAGGTTCACCTTCGTCCCAACGGGAACCCCGCCGGCGGCATTCCGGCCGGGCACGCTGTGCGGGACGTGCCGGCGGGGCTCGGTGGTCACGGGTCCGTCAGGGTGTCGAACAGTGAGGACGCCGCGGCCGAGGCCGCCTGTTCGATGGTGCTGTCAGGCCCCGTAGGCGTGGCGGCTCCCGTCGGCACGTTCTCGACGAGGCTGCGCGTGCCGTCCTGCGATGCCCATGCCTGCGTGAGGTAGCCGAGAGTGCCGCCCGTGTGGCCCCACACGTACCCGGTGGGCGTCGTGATCCGCATGAGGCCGAGGCCGTAGGCGTACTGCCCGTCCGTGCCGGGGATCTCGACGGTGCGGCGCATCTGCGCCAGCTGCACGGGCTCCAGCAGCTCTCCGGACTGGAGGGCGCGCTGGAAGATACCGAGGTCGCCGACGGTCGAGATGAGAGCGCCGGCGGCGCCGGCCCACGAGACGGGGAACGCCGAGACGTCCACGTACTCGCTGCCGCCCGGCTCGGTGCGGTAGTAGCCGTGCAGGTGCCCGCCCCGGAACGGCGTGTCGTCGGGCCAGTAGGTGTGCCTGAGCCCCAGCGGGCGGATCACGCGCTGGGTGATCAGAGTCCCGATGTCCTTGCCCGTGACCTGCGCCAGGATCATGCCGACGAGCACGAAACCCGTGTTCGAGTACGCCCACCCCTCGCCGGGCGCGAACGTCGGCTCGTGCGCGAGGGCCACGTCGAGGAGTTCCTGCGGGGTGTGCGAGCGTCGCGGCTCGGCCAGGAGCGCCCTGGTGAAGGTCTCGTCGGCGGTGTAGTCGAACAGGCCGCTGGTGTGCTGGAGCAGCATGCGCACCGTGATGCGATGCCCGCTCGGCACCACACCGGGCAGCCAGCTCTCCACGGTGTCGTCGAGGCTCAGCCGGCCCTCGCCGACGAGCTGGAGGGCGACGGTGGCGGTGAGGGTCTTGGTCGTGCTGCCCATCTGGAACGCGTGCCCGACCCGCGCCCGGCGATCGGTCGCGCGGTCTGCGACGCCCAGGGCGACCGACGTCTCGCACCGACCGCTGTGCAGGGTGCCGACAAAGGCTGTCGCGCCGGTACGGAGCACCGACCGGCCCGCCTCGGTGAGACGAGCCCTCGTGGCCGGCGGCGTCCTGGCTTCCGCCGTCGTCGTGACCGCCGCCGGGGACGGTGCGGGTGCGGACGACGGGGGAGCCGCCGGGGTGGCGCACCCTGTCAGGAGGAGGCTGCCCGTGGTGATGCCGGCGAGGACCGCGACGCTGGTGCGGTGCCGGAATGTCGAGCCGTGCTCGTGGTGGTTGTTCATGCCTGCCATGCTCCCGGGGCGGTCGCGCCGACACCCCCGCCTCGCGAACGGGATCAGGACTCGACCTGCGACGGGGGCGCTCGATGCCTCGGGCGGGGGAGACTGAGCGGGTGGACACCGAGACCCGCGCCGAGACCCGTCGGGACGGGCAGCGCCCGCGCCGCCGTCGGGCAGCTCCCGTCGTCGTGATCGCGCTGCTCGGGCTGAGCGCCCTGACCGACGGCGCCGGTGTCCCGGTCGCCGCTCTCCTCGTGCTCGGGCAGGCGGTCGCGCTCTGGTGGCGCGACCGCCTGCCCGTCGTGGTGCTGCTCGCGACGAGCGTCCTCGACCTCGTGCTGGTCGCCCTCTGGCCGGAGAACCTCGGCATCGGGGCGGTGGCGGTCATGATCGCCGGGTACACCGTGTGTCGTCGGGAAGCCTCGGCCCACGCCTGGATCGCCGGCACGGCCGTCGGCTCGACGGCCGCCACGTGGTTCACCCTCGGTGGCAGCGCGGAGGTCCCGGTCGGCTGGGAGCTGCCGGCCGCCGGTTTCCGGGCGGCCCTGGCCTACCTCGTCCCGCTGCTCCTGGCCGAGGCCGCGAACGCCCGGACCCGGGCCGCGGTGCTGCTCAGGGAACGAGCCGAGCTCGCCGAACGGGAGCGCGTACGGAGCGCCGAGGAGGCCGTTCGGCAGGAACGTGCGCTGATGGCGCGTGAGCTGCACGACATCGCCGCACACCACCTGTCCGCCCTCATCGTGGGCGCGCAGGCGGCCGGCGCACTGGTGACGGCGGACCCGGACCGGGCGCGCGAGTACATCCGGGGCGTGGCCGCCGGAGCGCAGCAGACGCTCGGGAACCTCCGGCAGACCGTCGGCCTGCTCCGCGGCGACGAGCAGGACGCGTTCGCGCCGCCGCCCACCGTCGAGCAGATCTCGCGGCTCGTCGAGGAGCTGCGAACGGCGGGTATGAGCATCGAGCTGGACCGGCAGGGCGGGGCCGTCCCGCTCGGCCCCGTGGCCGGAGCCGCGGCCTATCGGATGGTCCAGGAGTCGCTCGCGAACGCCCGGCTGCACGCACCCGGCGCGCGCTGCACCGTGAGTGTCTCGACGAGCCCCACCGGGACGCGGATCGCCGTCGGCAACGCACGGCCCGCCGCGGGGCACGCAGCCGTGATGCCCGCCGGCGGCCACGGCCTCATCGGCATGCGGGAGCGTGCCAAGCTGGCGGGCGGTGACCTGCGGATCGGCCCCATGGCCGACGGAGGGTGGCGCAACGAGCTGACCCTGCCGCCGTCCGACCCGGTCGACGATGTCGACGAGGCACGGCGGAGCGGAGTGAACGGCGCATGGTCAGGGTGGTGGTGGCGGACGACCAGGCGATCGTCCGGGCGGGTTTCACCGTCGTCGTCGAGGCCGCGGGCGACATCGAGGTGGTCGGCGCGGCGCACGACGGCTACGAGGCGGTGCGGCTGGCGCAGGCGCTGCGGCCGGACGTGGTCTGCATGGACATCCGGATGCCCGGACGCAACGGCATCGAGGCGACGCGGATCCTGTCGAGCGACCCCACCGGGCACGTCCCGGTCCTCGTCGTGACGACGTTCGACCTCGACGACTACGTCTTCGGAGCGCTCGAGGCCGGCGCGGCGGGGTTCCTCCTGAAGGGCGCTGACGAACAGACCCTCGTCGACGCGATCCGCTCCGTGGCCGCCGGCGACGGGACCCTCGACCAGCGGCTGACCCGACGGGTCCTGTCCGAGTTCGCGAGCCGGCGCGCGGCCCCCCGACACCACCCCGCCGCGGTCGCCGCCACGTTGACCGACCGCGAGCTGGACATCCTGGGGCTGCTGTCCAACGGCCTGTCGAACCAGGAGATGGCCGCGCACCTCTACATCGAACCGTCCACGGTCAAGTACCACCTGGCCGGGCTCCTCGGGAAGATCGGGGTGCGCGACCGCCTGCAGGCTGCCGTCTGGGCGTTCCGGAACGGCCTGGACGTGCCGCTCGGCTAGATGGAGTCCTTCGTGATGCTCCAGCCGCCGTCGACCGGCAGCTCGACGCCGGTGACGTACGACGCGCGGTCGGAGCACAGGTAGGTGATGGCATCGGCCACCTCGGACGCCTCGCCAAGGCGTCCGAGGGCGGTCGCCCCCGCAGCGCTGGCGCGGTCCGCCTCGCCGACGTCGTCCCAGTGGGGCGTCAGCACCGGGCCCGGCAGCACACTGTTGACCCGTACGGCGGGGGCGTACTCGGCGGCGAGCTGCCGGGCGAGCCCGGTCATCCCCGCCTTCGACGAGGCGTAGGCGGCGCGGCCCGGGAGCCCGAAGCGCGCGTGCACGGACGACACCATGACCACCGCGCCGCGACCCGACGCCGTCAGGTCGGCCAGCAGCGTCCGGGTGCCGAGGTAGGCGCTGGTGAGGGTGACCCGGAGCTGGTGCTCCCAGCTGGACAGGGGCGTGTCCTCGAGCGATGCGATCCGGGTGGCGTAGGCGTTGTGCACGAGGATCTGCGGTCGGCCCAGCTCCGCCCGGCACGCCGTGGCCGCCTCGCTCCAGGCCGCCTCGTCGGCGACGTCCATCACCATGGCCGCGGCCCGGTGCCCGGACGCGCGCAGCTCGTCGCTGAGCTCGAGCACGGTGGGGGAGATGTCGACGAGGAAGAGGTCGGCGCCCTCTTCCGCGAGCCGCCGGGCGGTCGCGGCGCCGATGCCTCGGGCAGCGCCGGTGACGACTGCCGTACGCCCGTCCAGGTCGCGTGTCATGGCTGGTACCTCTCGTCGATGGGCGGTTCTCCGGCAGGCTACCCGCGGCCTGGACTCGGGTTCATCTGGGCCTATTACTGGTATTTCAATACATTGACATAGAAGTAATCGGTTCGTACGCTGCTCGGCAGGTCAGGCCAACGTCGGCACGACCGAGAAGAGACGATGGGGTTCGGACGATGAAGCTCGGCAGAACGAGGTCGTGGGGCGTGGCCCCGGGAGCAGGATCATGACGGGCGCGCAGGCGTCGGGCCCGCCCGCGCTCTACACCCGCGAGATCCTCGCCGGGCTCGTCGCCGCGGTGGCCGACCGGCTCGGCGACCGGGTCGCGGACGCCGTCGGGCGCTGCATGTCGGACACCCTCGCCCGGACGATCACCCGGCATCCCGACGGTACGGCGTTCGTGATCACCGGAGACATCCCCGCGATGTGGCTGCGGGACTCCACCGCGCAGCTCGCCCCCTTCCTGCACCTCGCCGGCCAGGACGAGCGGCTCGCGGACACCATCGCGGCGGTGTCGCGGCGGCAGCAGGCCTCGATCCTGCACGACCCCTACGCCAACGCGTTCAACGACGGGCCCACCGGGGCAGGGCACCGGGACCGCACGGGGCCGCCGGGTACGGGGCAGTCGGCCTGGGTGTGGGAGCGCAAGTACGAGATCGACTCCCTCGCCTACCCGGTCCAGCTCGCCTACGACCTGTGGTGCGCCACCGGCAGGACGGACCACCTCGACCAGTTCGGCCGGGTCGCGCGCACCGTCGTCGACCTGTGGCGCGCCGAGCAGCGGCACCACGAGGGATCCCCGTACACCTTCGAGCGGACGGACTGCCCGCCGTCCGACACCCTGGTCCGTGCCGGGCGCGGCCCCGAGGTCGCGTTCACGGGCATGACCTGGGCCGGGTTCCGGCCCAGCGACGACGCGTGCCGGTACGGCTACAACGTGCCCGGCAACGCGCTGGCCGCCGTCGCGCTCGGCTACCTGGGCCGGATCGCCACCGCCGTCCTGCACGACGACGCCCTCGCCGACGACGCCGCCGCGCTGCGGTCCGAGCTCGAGCGCGGCATCCGCGAGCACGGCATCGTCCCCGGCCCCGACGGCCGGCCGGTCTACGCGTACGAGGTGGACGGCCGCGGCGGGGTGCTCCTGGCTGACGACGCCAACTCGCCCAGCCTGCTCTCCCTGCCGATGCTGGGCTGGTGCGCCGCCGACGACCCGCTCTACGCCGCCACCCGCGACCTGATCCTCAGTGACACCAACCCCTACTACTACAGCGGCACGGCGGCGTCCGGTATCGGCAGCCCGCACACGCCCGCCGGGCACGTCTGGCCGATCGCCCTGGCGATCCAGGGACTGACCACCACCGACCCGGACGAGTGCCACCGGCTCCTGGACCTGATCCTCGCGACCGACGCAGGGACCGGAGCCGTGCACGAGTCGTTCCACGTCGACGACCCGGCCAGCTACACGCGCGAGTGGTTCTCCTGGGCGAACTCGATGTTCTGCGAGCTCGCCCTCCAGGCTGCCGGCCTGCGCACGTACCGCCGTCCGGCCCTCGCTACCGCCGCCCGCAGCGGAGAAGCGCGGTGAGCGTCGCCGGCTGCGCGCGGATCCGTCCTCGCCGTGCCCGTGGTGCTGCTGCCCGTCCGGTAGATTCATCGGTCAGGTCCGATCGGTGAAAGGGCACCTGTGAGCCAGCCGCTGTACCTCGAGGTGTACGAGAAGCTCCGCGACGCGATCCACGCGGGGACGTACCGTGTCGGCGACCGGATGCCCGCAGAGGCGGAGCTGACCAAACAGCTAGGGGTCAGCGCCATCACGCTCAAGCGCGCGATGGACCTGCTGCGCGCCGACGGCTACATCACGCGCAGACCCCGGCTCGGCACCATCGTCGTGAGCGAGACCGCTACGACCGCCGTCGGCACAGGGAGCGGACCCACGCCCCTGATCGGATGTGTCCTGACCGACTTCGACGACACCTTCGGCACGCGGGTGCTCGCCGGGCTGCTCGACGCGTCGAGCACCGTCGCGAACGTCGTGGTCAAGCGCAGCCTCGGCAATCGGGGGGCCGAGGACGACATCGTGCGGGCACTCGTCGCCGACGGCGTCCAGGGGCTGATCCTCGAGCCGAGCTCGTCGCAGTACGTACCCCCGGCGGTACTCGAGCTCATCACCCAGTCGTTCCCGGTGGCCATCCTGGACCGCGTGTTCGACGGGGTCCCGGTGTCGTCGGTCTGCTCCGACAACGTCTCGGCAGGACGGCAGGCCGCCGACGTCCTTTTCGCCTCGGGGTACGACCACGTCGGGCTGGTGTCGGCCGCGAGCACCGTCTCTACGGTGCAGGACCGGCTCGACGGCGTCGTCGACGCCCACGCGACGCGACACGTGCCGTTCGACCCGGCGCACCAGTTCCGGAAGGTCCGGTCGACGATTCCCGGGAGCGCCGTCCCGCCGGACGACGACCTCGCCGAGCTCGAGAAGTTCCTGAGCACCAACCCGGGCCTGACGGGCCTGGTCGCCACCGAGTACAAGATCGCCGTCCTGCTGCGAGAGGCAGCGCAGCGTGCCGGGCGGACGGTGCCCGGTGACCTCGGCATCATCTGCTTCGACCAACCGGACGCGTCCTACGACCAAGCACGCTACCGGTTCACCCACATCCGGCAGGACGAGGCGCGGATGGGACACGAGGCGGTCGACCTTGTCCTCGCCCAGATCCGTGGTGCTGGACAGGTCACCAAGGTCACGCTGCCGACCGAGCTGGTGCCTGGCAGCTCGACGCGCTGAGGGCGCCGGGGCGGGCTGCCGCGTGGGCGGGTACCGACTCCGACTCGGGGGCATGCGGCAGTCCGACGGCCCGCCTCGTTCGTGCCGCCTGCTCAGCAGGGTGGTTCGGCGGGGCGGTTCGGGCGGGGCGGGATAGTCGGGTCGAGTCGAGTCGGGCCGGCTCGTGTCTGGCCGGGTGGGTCGGGTCGGTCTGCTTAGAAGGGTGGTTGGTCGGGGTCGGTCGGTGTCGCCTGGGTCGGCGTCGCCTCGTTCGGTATGGCTCCGGGTTCGGTGGTCTGGTAGCTGCGGGGTAGGCGTTGGCCGGTCAGGGCGCGCAGGGACAGGTCGTGGCTGGTGTCGGGGTCGATCTGGTCGAGGTTGGTGTGGGTGTCCAGGACGGTGGGCGGCCGGGTGTGGACGCGGCCCGTGGGAGTGGTCCAGGTCGTGATCCCGGTCTCGGGGTCGCGGACGATGC
>NZ_JBEZZF010000101.1:0-14189 GCF_040639055.1 Promicromonospora sp. NPDC023987
GTCGGTACCCAGGGGTGCCGACCACCTGACCTTTTACCGACCACCCGCCTGCGGTAGCGGGATCACGGCACCCAGGCGCAGACCGCGTGGCCCGCGCCGGACAAGACCAGGTTGCCCGCGTCGTGCGGCACGAAGACCGACTCGCCCTGGACGAGGCGCTGCGGTCCGTTCTCCGAGCGGTCGGCGTCGAGCTTCAGCTCGCCGGCCAGGCACAGCAGGATCCGGGGACCCGTGGCGGGCAGCGCGACCGGTTCGGCGGGGTCGACGTCGGCCGTCGTGAGGGCGAACTCCGTGACCGGCACACGGTAGGTGTGCACCTGCCCGCGGCTGCCCGCCGTCGTCATCTCGGGGATGGACGGCTGCTGCGGGGCGAACACGGTGCAGGCGACGAGGTTCTCCTCGTCCACGAGCTTGGTGGTGAGCCCGGCGCGCAGCACGTTGTCGGAGCTGGCCATGATCTCGATGCCGAGCCCGGACAGGTAGGCGTGCACGACGCCGGCGGGCGTGAAAGCAGCCTCACCCGGCTCGAGCGAGAAGCGGTTGAGCATGAGGGACGCGATGGCACCTGGGTCGCCGGGGTGCTGCTCGGCGAGGTCGACCACCGTGCGGTCTGCACGCTCGAACGGCGAGCCGGCCGCCAGGCGGGCCCGCACCGAGTCGAGGGTGACCTCTATGTCGGCCGCGCAGGCCTCGTCCGACCGCGCGGACAGCAGGTGGTTGAAGGCCTGGCGCATACCGTCGTGGCTGCGGTCGCGCAGCAGGGCGGCGCGGACGCTGTCGACGAGGTCGCCCGGCAGCCCCTCCAGCACGTCCAGGATGGTCCGCGGGGTGCGGAAGCCCGCAAGCCCCTCGAACTGGGACAGGGCGACGACCATCTCGGGCTTGTGCTGGTCGTCCTTGAACGACCGCTTCGGCGACGAGAGCGGCAGACCGGCCTTGTTCTCGCGTGCGAAGCCCTCTCGGGCCTGCCGCGGCGAGGGGTGCACCTGGAGCGAGAGGGCCTTGCCGGCCGCTAGCACCTTCATCAGGTACGGGAGGCGGGGGCCGAACTGCTCGGCCACCCGGTGGCCGAGCGTCTGCACGGGCGCCTCGCGGACCAGCCGGTCGAGTGCGACGTCCTCGTTCTCGACGACGCTGGACGACGGCGCGCTGGTGTGCGCGCCGAGCCACAGCTCGGCCTGCGGGCCGCCGTCCGGGTCGGCACCGAGCAGGTTCGGAATGGCGTCGACGGACCCCCAGTCGTACCGCTGGATCGTATTGGTCAGCGGCATGGGCGCGTGAAACTGGGCAACGGCAAGCACCGCGTCAGGATAGCCCGGTGTCGAGGAGCAGATGCGGGGGCTGTCTGTGGGTGACGTAGGGTTCCCGGTCCCCATGAATCGCGAGGTCAGGCTTCGGCCTGTTCGAACCTGCCAGTCTTCTCCGTGTCGCTCGGCACGTCGAAGCCGATCGCCGAGCCGTTCGCGACATCGGCGTCGAGGCGCAGCTGGGCCTCCTGCCAGAGGCGCCCGAGGAGCAGGTCGTGGTCGTCCGTGTAGTGCTGGGGTTCTCCAGGGCACGGCGTCAGCTCGCCGAAGACCACACCGTTCCGCGTCTGGTAGAGGTCCACCCGGACGAACGCGAGGCCGGTCGCTCGCGAGATCCTCTCCGCAGCCGCGATGATCTCTCCGAACCGATCGGGAACCGGGATCGTCGGATCTGTTGTCCGGCTGATGGCAACGTCGCCGAGGTCGCTCCCGTCCGCTCCGAGGTACCGGTAGCCGACGCCCGAGCGCTCGCCGTGGCGGGCGACGCGGCGGAGCAGCACCTGACCGACGCGCCCGTAGAACATGTAGACCTTGACGTCGACCGGGATCTCGGAGTTGTCACTCAGATCCTTGATGAACTCCTCCGCGTAGAAGGGCGGCCTGATCCAGTCGTATGACGGTCGCGCGGTGTCCAGCTCCATCTCGGCGCGAATCCGTGCCCGTATCTCGTCGAGCGTGGTGGCATCGCCGGTGCTGATCAATTGGTACTCGCCGTCGAGCCGGCGAAGCGGGAAGACACCTCGGGAGGAGGCTCCGCCGATGGACTTGATCACGAACTCGTCGGGGAGCGAACCCAGCTCGATGCTGTCGAGATCCGGCCAGACCTGCAGATCTGCCGGTACCCGGACGCCGAGCGAGCCCGCGAGCGCCTTCGAGAAGAGCTTGTCGGAGACCCTGCTGCGTGGTGACCGGTTGGGGTGCTCGTGCGCAGCGTGGGACAGGCCGCGTTCGATGACCAGCATCCGGCGGAACGAGGGTCGGGCCTCGACCGAGCGCAGGTCCTTGCTCACGGCGGCTGCCGTGGCCAGCTGCTCACGGAGCTCTGCGACCTGGCGCCGCACACGCCGTGTGCGTACCCGCCCCTTGCGAGTCTCAGCATCCAGCTCCTCGACCTCGGCCTGCAGCTCCTTGGTCTTGGCCTGCAGTTCCGTCACGCGTTCCCGCAGCTCCGTCACAAGTTCGAGACGAGCAGCGAGGAGCTCGTCACGTCGTCGTACGGGTGGAAACCTGTCGACCAGGCTCCGAGCGAGCCCTCTTACCTGACCGGTCATGACAACGCATCTGCCTTCTGACGGTGACGGTTTGGCGGTAGCACCGGCAAGCCTAGAGGCATTCGTCGCCGTGGTGCGCCGTTGGTTGCCGCAGTCGACGGTCCGGCGCGGCGTAGGCTGACCGCGTGGCATTCGACCTCTCCCAGATCATCAAGGCGTACGACGTCCGCGGCACCGTCCCGGACCAGCTCTCACCGCAGGTCGCGCGTGCGATCGGCCAGGCATTCGCTCGCGCCGTCGTCCGGCCCGATGCGGGCGCGCCACAGGGCTCCGGGCCGGGTGAGGCTGACACCTCACCCGGCGTCGTGGTGGGCCACGACATGCGTGACTCCGGCCCCGAGCTCGTGGAGGCGTTCGCCGCCGGGCTGACCGCCGAGGGTGTAGACGTGATTCGCATCGGGCTGTGCTCCACCGACGGGCTGTACCACGCCTCGGGTGCGCTCGGCCTGCCGGGTGCGATGTTCACCGCCAGCCACAACCCCGCCGCCTACAACGGGATCAAGCTGTGTCGCGCTGGCGCGCGGCCTGTCGGCGAGGCCACCGGCCTCGCTGACGTCCGCGAGGTCGCTCAGGGGATCCTGGACGACGACGACGCGCGGCCCGCCGAGGCCGGCCAGGTGCCTGCCGCGCCGTCCTCGGGTACCAGGAAGGGAGCTGTGACCGACCGCGAAACCCTCGCTGACTATGCCGCCTTCCTGCGCGGCCTGGTCGACCTGTCCGGGCTGCGTCCGCTCAAGGTCGTGGTCGATGCCGGGAACGGCATGGGCGGGTACACCGTCCCCGCGGTGCTCGGCGAGGCGGCAGGTATGTCGGCGCTGCCCCTGGATATCGTGCCGCTGTACTTCGAGCTGGACGGGACCTTCCCCAACCACGAGGCGAACCCGCTGGAGCCCGCGAATCTGCTGGACCTGCAGACCGCCGTCGTGGCGAACGAGGCCGACCTGGGGCTCGCCTTCGACGGAGACGCCGACCGGTGCTTCGTGGTGGACGAGCGAGGGGTGCCCGTCTCGCCGTCGGCCGTCACCGCCCTGGTGGGACTGCGCGAGGTGGAGAAGGAGAAGGCAGCCGGCCGCACACCCACGGTGATCCACAACCTGATCACCTCCCGGGCTGTGCCCGACCTCCTGTCGGCGGCGGGGGCCGAGGTCGTACGCACCCGCGTGGGCCATTCGTTCATCAAGGCGGAGATGGCCGAGCGGGACGCGGTGTTCGGCGGGGAGCACTCGGCCCACTACTACTTCCGGGACTTCTTCTTCGCCGACACCGGCATGCTCGCCGCGATGCACGTCCTGGCCGCCCTGGGTGGCCAGCCGCACCCGCTGTCGGCGCTCGCGGAGATGTATGAGCCGTACGCCGCCTCCGGCGAGATCAACTCGACCGTGCCCGACGCCGCCGAGGCGACCGAGCGCGTGCTGGACGCCTACCGGACCGCGTATCCGGGGGTCGTGGTGGACCGGCTCGACGGAGTTACCGTGTCCCACTGGGACGACCAGCCGCAGTGGTGGTTCAACCTTCGTGCCTCGAACACCGAGCCGCTGCTGCGGCTCAACGTCGAGGCCGCCGACGAGGACATCATGGTCAAGGTGCGCGACGACGTCCTGTCGCTGGTGCGTGCCGAGACCGACGACGCAGGAGGAGCAGCATGAGCACCCACCCGACCATCCAGCTGGACCCGTGGGTGCGTGAGATCCTGCGCTGCCCCGTGACGGGCGCGGAGCTGGTGGACGGGACCGGGCCCGACGGCGAACCGGAGCTGCACTCGACCGACCCGGACCGGCCGTTGGCCTACCCGGTGCGGGACGGGATCCCCGTACTGCTGGAGTCGGACGCCCGGGCGCTGTGAGCACCTCGACGTAGTCAAGAGTCCAGGAGGTTCCTCGATGTCATCCGAGGTGGAGCCGCACTCGGCGGCATCCGAAACAGGCCCGCCACCCGGTTCTGCCACCGACCGGATACTCGCCTCAGGTGTGTTCGACGTGGAGTGGTACCAGCACCAGGCGGGTCTGACCTTCGCGGACCAAGCAGAGGCGGTCAGCCACTACGTCGAGGAGGGCCGGCGAGCGGGATGGTCGCCGCACCCCCTGTTCCTGCCGGCACGCTTCGATCCGAAGCGGTGGGATCACGACGAGACCGACCCGCTCGTCGCATACCTCGAGGGCGCGAACGGTGCCTGGGAGAAGTCGACGTCGCCGCTGTTCGACCCGGCGCCTGCCCACGGTCCGCTGCGTCCTGACCGAGCCCCGCTGGCGTCGTTGCTGGAGGACGGCGATCCACAGACTCTGCCACTGGCACCCGACGCCTGCTGGTTGCGTGACGGGGTCACCCTTCCCGACGTGCGCGAGGCTCTGCGGGAGCAGGTAGGCGAGCCGGTCGATGAAGTCGATGAAGAGGCGACATCCTGGCGGGACAGTCCGGCCGCGAACACCGTGCCGGGGCTGATGAGCGTCGTGGTCACCGACTGTGCCTCGACGTCTGAGGTGCTTGCCGCCCTGGGCGCCATCGAACCGGTGACGCGGGCCGCGGACGGCCGGCCTGCGCAGCCCGTCGAGGTCGTCCTCCTTGTGCCTGACGAACGTCACCAGGTCTCTGTCGGGCTCGCGCTGGCCCGTCTTGCCCGGTGGGACGTGCGGGTCGTGTCGGTGTCCGGGCCTGCGGGGACGGTCGCTGCTGTCACCGCGGCGGTGCACGGCTCCCGCGGCGAACACACGCTCCTGATGTCCGCGCGGAACGGATTCAGGGAAGGGACGCTTGCCGACTGGTGCACCGCGTTCTCGGAGTCGGGCGCAGCTGTGGTGCACCCCCTCGTGCTCAGCAGCCGACACCTGGTCAGCGACGCCGGCGTGGTCTACCCGCCCTATGGAAAGGACCCGGTCCCCTTCCTGGGAGGCATGCACCCGGACAGCGTCGAATGGCCCGCGCGGTGGTTCTCCGTACCGGGCGCGCCGGTTCCGCTGCTGGCCCGCACGGAGTCCGTTCGCGCGGTGCTGAGTGACGACAAGGCCGGCGACCTGTGGGCTGACGTCAGCCTGTCGCAGCGCCTCGCCGTGCAGGAGGGCCGGCCTGTCGTCGTCGTGCCCGACCTGGTCGGGATTCGGAGAGGAGGGGCTGTGGCGTTCGACAGCTCGCCCCAGCCGGAAGAAGATCTCCTGGCGTTCCGGACGACCTGGCGACAGGTACCGTCCGGCTCGGCCGACCTCTTTCAGGCCTTCGGCCTCTCCCCGGTCTTCCTGGGCGTCTCCGCACTGAGCGCCCCCGAGAAGGAGCGGTCCTGGACGCGGGCGCTCTGGCTCCAGGCCGAGGCCAGGATCCAGGTCGTGGAGTCTCCGCCGTCACTGCGCTGGGCGATCAAGACCGCGGCGCCGTCGGCGGATCGCAAGCGTCAGTGGGGCGACTTCCATTTCGCCAACTCGCTGGCGGACGCATTGCGTGCACTCGGCCAGCGTGCCGTCGTCGACCACAGGCGCAACGACGACCGGTTCAGCTCGTACACCGATGATGTCGTCGTGACGCTGCGTGGGCTGTTCGCCATGACACTGCCCACGAACGTGACCAGTGTCGCGTGGGTCATCAGCCACCCCGACGCGGTGACGGCACGCGAGCTCGAGTCCTACGACCTCCGGTATGCAGCGAGTCCTGGCTGGGCCCGGGACGTCTCCTCGACGTGGGGCCTGCCGGTCCGGCCGTTGTTGCAGTGCACCGACCCGAGCCGCTTCTACATCGACGACGAGCCCGTCCCGGAGGTCGTCGGCAAGGCGGTGTTCGTGGGGAACTCGCGGGGCGAGGCCCGGCCGGTGGTCATGCATACCGCAGCCTCCGGAACGCCGATCGCTGTCTACGGTGAGCAGTGGGAGGAGTTCCTGCCCCCCGAGACGGTCGCCGGGACGTACGTGCCCAACGAGATCCTCCGCCGGTACTACCGTTCGGCGGCCTGGGCGCTCAACGACCACTGGGCTGACATGCGAGACCGCGGCTTCGTCTCCAACCGTGTGTTCGACGTCCTCGCATCGGGTGGCCGGCTGCTGACCGATGAGATCGAAGGACTCGACGAGATCACCCGGACCGTGCTTCCGGAGCGTGGTCTGGCTCGCTTCAGGACCACCGAGGACCTGGACGCCGTGCTCGCCGAGGAGAGCGGAGCCTGGTACGACGAGACGTCGTTGCGCGCGCTGTCCGATTACGTCCGCAAGGAGCACAGCTTTGGTGCGCGGGCCCAGGTCCTTCTCGAGGACGTGCTCGCCCACCGCGCTGCGCGGCGGGCGTCGGAACGTGACGACGCAGGGTCCAGCTGATTCCTGCGGCAGGCTCGGTGCGATTAGGATTGCAGCGATTTGCGCGTCCGCCCCCATTCATTCTCGGAGACCTCATTGCACACGCCACCACTCGTCTCGATCGTCCTTCCGGTGCACAACGACGAGGCCTGGGTCGGGAACGCGCTCGAGAGCTGTCTGCGCCAGTCGAACGGGCAGTTCGAGGTCATCTGCGTGGACGACGCCTCGACCGACGGCACGAGCAAGGTCATCGAGGGCTATCAGTCCCGGGACGAGCGCATCCGGCTGATCCGGCTGGAGCGGAACGGCTCGGCGTTCCAGGGGCGACGGGCCGGCATCATGGCGGCGGAGGGCGAGTACGTCCTCTTCCTGGACGGTGACGACGAGTTCGCCCCGGACGCGGTCGAGAAGGCGTACGCGAAAGCACACGCGACGGACGCTGACCTGGTCGGCTTTGGTGTCGAGGTCATCAACCCGGACGGTCAGAAGGTCGGCGGATACCAGAAGCGCCTGGCGCCGATTCATCATTCGCTCAGCGGTGACGATGTGTTCAGCGGTCTCTTTCCGGTCGGAAAGGCGGCGCAGGGCCAGCTGTGGCGATACCTCTTCCGGGCCTCGCTGCTCCGTGAGGTCTACGGGACGCTTCCGGCGGACCTGGTGCTCCCGCGGGTCAACGACCTCCCGATCATGTTCCTCACGGCAGCACGCGCCCGGAAGTACGTGTCGATCACGGACAAGCTCTACCGGTACTTCTTCCGTCGTGGGGGGAGCGGGCACGCGGTCGCGGACGTCGCCCAGTTCGCGTTCTACATGGGCGCGATCGATTCCGTCGAGAGCATCCGCCCGGCGCTCGAGTCCCTGACGGAGACCCGGAAGGATCCTGCCGAGCTGATCAACAGCTATGAGTCGGCGAGGCTGTCGATGATCGCCAACGTGATCGGCTTCCTGCACAACAACATGAGCGGTGACCTGCACGGGGCCTGCCTCGACCTGCTGCACACCCGTGTCCCGCCGGTGGACGTCGTGCTCGCGGCGGTGACCCACTGCCCGGAGGTCCTCTCGGCCCTCGCGACGAGCGGCACCCGGATCGAGGCCGGTGAGCGCCCGGTGCGGAGCGTGCTGCTGACCACCAAGACGGTCACGACCGGTGGCGTCTCCGGCGTGCTCCTCTCTCAGGCGCACTACCTGCTGGAGGCCGGGTACAAGGTCACGATCGTCGCGCACCGCAAGGACAGCGTGCTCGACGGCGTGCCCGAGGGTGCGAAGTTCATCGAGCTGCAGGGCAAGGGGCTGCCCGCCCGGGTGCAGGAGTGGGCGCAGATCTGCCGTGACGAGGAGATCGACGTCGTCATCGACCAGCAGATCCTCTACAGCCGTCAGTGGCCGTCGTACGCCCTGATGGCGCGTGCGCTGGGCGTGCCGACGATCGGATGGATCCACAACTTCGGGCTGCGGCCGATCTACGACCAGAACGACCTGACGTCATTCCTTACCAACCACCTCAACGCGCTCGCGACCGCCGTCACGCTGTCCCCGCTCGACGTCGCCTACTGGAAGCTCCGCGGCATCGAGCACGCGGTGTACCTCCCGAACCCGCCGTCACCGCTGCTGATCGAGTCAGCCGCCATGGAGCTGACGAAGGAGGCGCCCGCCGGCCGGATCGAGCTGGTCTGGTGGGGGCGCCTGGACGAGCGCACCAAGAAGCCTGGCGAGCTGCTCACCATGGCTCAGGAGCTGCGTCGGCTGTCGGTCGACTTCCAGCTGACGATCATCGGGCCGGACTGGAAGGACTACACCGTGGGGGACCTCGTCTCCGCGGTGGAGAAGAAGGGTCTGGCCGATCACGTGCAGGTCGTCGGGCCGCGCCGGGGTGCGGAGCTGATCCGGTCGATCGACGCGGCGCACCTCTTCGTGACGACGAGCATCATCGAGGGATACCAGCTGACGCTCGCGGAGGCTCAGGCGCGCGGTCTGCCGGTGGTCATGTACGAGCTGCCGTGGCTGGTGCCCGTCCAGGACAACGAGGGCATCGTCGCTGTCCGCCAGGGCGACGCGGTGGGGCTCGCTCGGGAGGTCGCGGCCTTCGCCGACGACCGTGAGCGGTACCTCAGGTACTCGCGGGCGTCGGTCAAGGCTGCCGAGCGGATGACCTCCTACGACATGTCGAGCCTGTACCAGCAGCTGCTCCAGGGCGCGTTGCCTCCCGAGTTCGCACCGGAGCCGACGCTCGACGACGCCCGGCAGATCCTGGACTGGACCGTCTTCTACGCGGAGACCAGCTTCGCGGACAGCGCGGTGAAGTCACGCGGCCTGGCCGGCAGGCGGAAAGCGCGCGCGACCGCTGCGGCCGGGAAGGTCCTGCCGGCCAGGAAGGTCTCCTTGGCGCGCAGGGTGGCGAGGCGGAGCATCCGGACCTTCCCCGCACTTGGACCAGTCCTACGGCGAGTGCGGAAGGCACTGCCGTAAGAACGCGCCTGTGATGTCTGGAAAGTGAGGACTCCTGGTAGGAGTGAGCTGGTCGAGGCCAGCTACTTCTACCAGGAGTCCGGGTGCCGATATCGCGGCGGTGCCATGACCGCCCGATCCGTCAGGCAGTCAGAGGACGGAGTCCATCGCCTTGTGGATCCGCTCCCGCAGATCCGTGAGTGTGGCCCGAGAAGTGTCGATGGCGGGGGCCAGGTTCGCGCGGTGCTCCACGACCTGGGGGGCGAGCTGCGCGAACTCGTCGTACGGTCCGGTGAGCTCGCCGAGACCCGCGGATTCGAGCAGACGCTTGATCTTCTCCGGGTTAGCGGCTGACCCGAGCGGGTAGGCACCCTCCGTCGCACCGATGATCAGTCCGTGAGCGCGGTCGCTGATCACCGCGAGCGACCTGCTGTAGACGTCGCGGACGTGGACGTCGAGATCGTGGTGGCTGGTGCTGGCCGCCACAAGGTACTTGCCGCCGAGCTCCTCGGCGATGCGCACGGCGCGGGGAGCGTCGCGGGCCACCTGGGCGACGGTGACGATCTCGGTCGACGTCTGCTCGGCGAGGGCGCGGATTGCGTCGAACCACGAGGCCTCCGGCCACGGCCGGCCGAAACGCATCGTGATCGGCAGCAGCGGGCGCTCGGACTCCGGGGCCCACTGCGAGGTCGGCGTGCCCATCGAGTAGGCCCAGTCCGGCGCGACATCGCCGAACCCGGCGCCGTCGCGTGACGGCTGGTCCCGCCACGACACGATCGCCGCGTCCCGCAGCACCTCGTGGAACGTGACCGTCTCTGCCGCGACCTGGGGCGATCGGATCCCGATCCCGGCAACTATGACAGCGCCCCCGGCAGCGACCGCCTGCTGAAGGCCCGCGACACGGCCGCGCTTCGGGTACGTGGCGCCGGGACGCGGGTTGATCTCGCCGGCCTCGAAGAGATGGACGGGGCGAACGGCAGCCCTTGAGGCGGCGCCCCACTTCGACGCCTTGGTGTAGACACGGTCCTCGGGCTTCAGGGGAAGTCCGGAGACATAGTCCGAGGTCTTGCCCTCCAGAAGCACGTGGAAACGGCGGCCCTCGCCTCGGGCGGCCAGGAGAAACCCGGCACGCAGCGCTGAGTCGCCGAGATTGTCGTCCTGCCCACCGAGGTTGACAAAGACATCTTGGACACGGTTCGAGTTCACGGTGGGGAATCCTAATTATGCGAGTCGCGGTGTCGGCGGTTATCAGGCTGACGTGCACAGGGTCGCAGTGGACCCGCTGAGACCTGCCATTGTGACTGCGGACCGGAGCACAGCCACGGTCCACGTTGGTATCGTAGCCTGGTGTCGAACGTTACTCATCCCGCTGCCGAGCACGATCAGATTCTTGTCTACGCGTCTCAGCGACAGCCATACCACATCCTTTCCTACATCGACCAGATCGTCGCGAACAAGACGACCCCAGGCGTCGAGTTTCGCTTCTTCGAGGGCAAGCTTCCTCATGCCGACATGGACGTGATTCACCTGCACCGGTCGACGGTGCTCTTCGGCAAGGGAAGCCGGTGGAAGCGGCTCGCGAAGATGGCTGACTTCGTGCTGCAGGCCAAGCGCCGCAAGATCGCCGTGGTGCGGACCCTCAGTGGTGCCGACGCCAGCGGCAGGGGCGGCAGGCTGCGCCTGGCCGCGAACCGGTTGCTCGATCAGGTGACGACGTCGTACATCGTGCTGGACGAAGTGACGCGAACCCCGAAGGGCCGTCCCGTCACGCTCATCCCGCACGCGCACTACCGGGAGCGGTTCCTGGGTTACCCCCGCTCCGCGCAGGTGCCCGGCCGACTGCTCCGGATCGCGGCCAACCTCCCCAAGGGCGTCGCGCCGTCTCTGGAGAGCTTCTTCCTCACCGAGACGCCAGGGCTGTCGCTGCGCGTGGTGGGCAAGCCGACGGCGGCGTACATCGGGCTCAAGGGGATGGCCGCGCGTGACCCGGAGAGGGTCACACTGCGCCTGGAGCACATCTCGGATGGTTCGACCGTGCAGGAGATCAGCGCGGCCGAGCTGGTCCTGGTCCCCAAGGTGGCCGAGCTCGAGGACATGCAGGTGCTGTACATGGCGCTGTCTCTCGACCGCCCCGTTCTCGTGCCCGCCACGGAGCTGACGCGACGTCTTGCCAAGGCTGTCGGCGCCGGGTGGATCAGCCTCTACGAGGGCGGTCTGACCGCTGAGGCGATCGACTCCGCGGTGAAGGGCCTGCGCGCGACACCGCCGTCGGGCAGTCCGCAGCTTGACGGGCCTGGCCTGGCGGAGACGTCGGAGATGTACCTCAAGGTCTTCCGGGACGCGGCGGCCGCCGGCCGCCGGTGAGATGCGGGTCGGCGTGCTCCGGTAGGTTCACGCCGGAGACCATGAGCCAGGACGGAAACCTTGACCACGCTGAGCATCATCGTGCCGGTCTACGACGCGGCCACGTTCCTACCCAACTGCCTCGCGACGATCAGGGCGAACCGACGCGATGACTATCAGTTCATCCTGATCGACGACCACTCCACGGACGAGACACCCGAGATCATCGAGCGTGCGGCGCAGGACATGCCCTGGCTGACGACCCTGCGCAACCCGGAGAACTACGGGGTGGCACGGTCCAGGAACATCGCACTGACGCATGCCGAGGGCAGGTACCTCACCTATCTCGACGCCGACGACTGGTACCACGTGGGACACCTGGACCGGACCCTGGCCGCGTTGCAAGGACTGGGCGTCGACTTCGTCCGGACCGATCACGTGCGGGTGGACCAGATGAAGCGCGTGATCGAGCGAGCGCCCGAGGAGCGTCGGGACGTCGTGCTCGACCCGAGGTCGCAGATCGGCGAGCCGGGCTACCGAACCACGGTGGACTACCCGTTCCTGTGGGCGGGGATGTACGACAGGGAACGGATCGACCCGACGCTGTTCTCGTTCGACGAGTCCTTGCGGACGGCCGCGGACCGTCCGTGGTTCTGGCGCCTGCACCTGAACACGGAGTCCACGGCCGTGGTGGACCTGAACGGCTACTTCTACCGCAAGGACGCCAACCCCACGGCGCTCACCCAGGCGGGCAACTCGAACACGCTGCACTTCCTGGATGCCTATGCCGGCATCCGCGACCTGGCAGTCGGCTCGGGCAATGCCGGGTACGTGGACAAGGCGGCGTACGGGGCGTTGCGGATCGTCGAGTTCCACGTGGCCCGCCGTGCCAGGTTGTCCCACGAGCTGCAGCGCGAGCTGTACCACCGGTCGTCAGCGTTCCTGAACTCGTTCCCGCCGGAGTCCATCCGGACCGCGTTGCGGCACTTCGACCTGCCCAAACGGATCGTGCTCGGGAAGATCCTGCGAATCGAGACGGACTGACATGGACCAGCTCTTCGTCGCTCCCACCTTCCTGGCGGCCGCCAGCATGGCGACCGCCATTGACGACGGTCTGTACGCCGACGCCGGCACGAAGGTGCTGATGACGACCGGCACCTCAACGATCCCGGAGCTCGGGGTCGGCCTGGCGGAGCAGCCCGGTTTTGACGAGATCGGCCGGCGGTTCGACCGGGTGGTGTCTCTCAACGAGACCATCTACCCGCATCACCCGTGCTCGTGGAGCCCGGCGGAGGATATCGAGCGCTGGCACGGGATCGTCGCGGCGGCAGTAGGTCTGCGCGAGCCGTTCGGGATCACGCTCCAGTCCTTGCCGGTCAAGCCGTCGACATCGATTCTGCGGGTCTTCCAGGAGGGTCCGGTCGATGTCGTCTCCGACGGGTTGGCGAGCTACGGCCCGACGCGGATGCCCGTGATGCGGCAGGTGGCGCCACGCCTGCGCCGGCTGCTCTACCTGGACCTGGCGGGCGGGCTGGACCCGGTGCTCCTGCGCGAGCACGGGGTGGAGAACGTGGTTCTGGCCTCGGCGGGTTTCCGGGACGTGGTGGCCGAGTACGGGAAGGCGACGGCCTCCGCGTCGCCGAGCGAGGAGCGGGTCGATACGATCCTGCTCGGGCAGTACCTGAGCGCGCTCGGGTTGCTGTCACAGGACGAGGAACAGGAGCTGCACGAGAAGTTCCTCCGGGTGGCCGCGGGACTCGGGTATCGGCGGGTCGTGTTCAAGCCCCACCCGAGCGCGCCCCCGGCGTTCGCGCGCCGTCTGCCGGACCTGGCCGACCAGCTTGGTGTGCGGCTGCAGGTTCTCGACGACCCGGTACCCGTGGAGGTCTTGTACGACAGGCTGCGGCCTGCCGCCGCGATCGGGTGCTTCTCGACCGGGTTGTCGACGGCGGTCGAGGTCTACGGGATGGCTGGGTACGCCGTCGGAGTGGACGAGGTGCTCGAGCGGCTGCCGAAGTTTCAGGACAGCAACCGCATCCCCCTGGCGATCACCGACGTTCGCCTGAACCGCGTGGACCTTGCGTCGGACGGCACCCTGGTCGAGCGTGATCCCGTCGAGATCGACGTGCAGCTGCTGGTGGACGAGATCGCGCACGCGATGCAGCCGACGCGCCGCCCAGGTAGCGGATCGGGTGACCGGAAGCGGCTACTCGCAGAGCATCCCTGGACCGTGAAGTACTTCGCCGGAGCCGGTGACGTCGGTGGCCGGACCCACCTGGACGCACCCGGCGACGACCAGCGTCTCGCAGCTGCTCGCGCACTGGCCAGGAAGGTGAGGACCCGGCTCCGGCGCGACGCGGGACGAGTCGTGCGCAAGGTGTCCCGACGGTCGAGAGTGGTCCGCACGGCGAAGGCGTTCGTGAAGGCGGTCATGTTCCGGCCGCACTGAGCTGGCCGGAGGCCCCCGTTGGTCGAGCCGCCGCGTCGCTCCGCCAGCACAGGTCGAAGTCCTCGAACCGCACAGGACCGCCCGGGACAACCGAGTTCCAGGTGAG
>NZ_JBEZZF010000102.1:0-13887 GCF_040639055.1 Promicromonospora sp. NPDC023987
GCACCGAGGTGACGTCGGAGGCCACGGCCTCCTTGGGGACGGGCAACCCGGGTTACCGATCACCTGACGTTCTACCGACCACTCGAACCCGTACCTCCCCGGTCAGTAGATGCGGCGTGAGTGGGCGTCCGGGATGCCTGACTTGCGGAGGAAGTAGGTGTTGAGCTGGTCGCGCCACTCCGTCGCGCTGCGGAGCTGCTCGGCGAACCGCTCCGCCACCCGCTCGGAGAGGCGCGGGTCCACGAGCCGCGAGACCTCCGACCACGCGCGGATCATCGCCTCGACCCGCTCGACGCCCTCGAAATGGGTGTCGTAGATGTGCTGGATCACGGTCTTCCCGCTGTGCAGCACGTGCGTGTACGGCACATGGTGGAAGAACAGCAGCAGCTCGTCGGGGCAGGTCGAGAGCGACTCGTACGTCTCGCGCCACGGCGAGGGATACTGCCCCGCGTACCCGGTGCCCGTACGCACCGTCCGGTCCACGCCGATCCCGTCGCGGTCAGCGAAGTGGTAGGTGCCCCAGGGCGTGTACTCGTAGCCGTCGACGTCGGGCCCGTAGTGGTGGCCCGGGCGCACCATGAAGCCGACGCCGAGGGGAGCCGTGTACTGCTCGTACGTCTCCCAGGACCGGTCCAGCACTGCGTGCACCGCCTGGCCGACGGCGTCCGGCGCACCCGGGAACGTGAGGCCCACCCACTCGTCGAGCACGGCGGCAGGGTCCAGCGTCGGGTCCCAGCACAGCCGCCCGTACGCGTAGAGGTTGGCCTGGGCGAACGGGTGCCCGGTCCAGAACTCGTCGTCGCCGACGTTGGAGACGGCGGCGAACCCGCCGGCCGGCTTGCGCCACGTGCCGGTGCCGGGGTCCTCGGCGGCCTTGCCACGCCCGGTCGCGAGATCCGCCACGGTGGGTGATCCTCCGTCGCGGCCGGCGGGCTCCCAGAACCGGAACCCGAGGATCTGGCTCCACTGTGGCCCGAGGTAGACGGCGTGCTTCTGCTGGCCCGTGTACTCCTGGGTGACCTGCAGCTCCAGGGCGATCCGGGTGTGCGGCACGGCCGCGACGACCGGTGAGATCGGTTCGCGCACCTGGAAGTCGAGCGGGCCGTACTTGACCTGCACGATCACGTTGTCGGAGAACGCGCCGTCCAGCGGCTGGAAGTGGTCGAAGGCGGCGCGGGCACGGTCCGTCGACCGGTCGCGCCAGTCCTGCCGATGGTCGTAGACGAAGGCGCGCCAGTGGATCAGGCCGTCGAACGGTTCGACCGCAGCGGCCAGCATGTTCGCGCCGTCGGCGTGCGAGCGGCCGTAGGCGAACGGGCCGGGCTGGCCCTCGGAGTCGGCCTTGACGACGAACCCTCCGAAGTCGGGAATCGCGTCCCACACCCGCGCCGCCGTGCGGACCCACCAGTGCGCGACGTCCTGGTCGAGGGGGTCCGAGGTGCCCAGGCCGCCGAGCGTGATCGGGGAGGCGAACGACACCGACAGGTGCACCCTGATGCCCCACCGCCGGAAGACGGCGGCGATCCGGACGACGTCGCCCAGGTCGTCGGTCAGCAGCCGCGCCTCGTGCGCGTGCACGTTGACGTTGTTGATGGCCACCCGGTTGATCCCGACCGCTGCCAGCAGCCGGGCGTAGCGCTCGACGCGCGACAGGTCCGCGCGGACGAAACCGTTGTCGTAAAAGATGGAGCCGCCCGAGTACCCCCGTTCGACCTGACCCATCGTGGGGTGTGCGTCCACGTTGTCCCAGTGGTCGAGCATCCGGAGGTCCGTGGCGGGGGCGTGCGTCTCGTCGGCGTCGGGCCCCGCGAAGGCGGCCTCGCCCAGGCGCACCACGTGGAACAGGCCGTGCAGCAGTCCGGCATCGGTCCTCGCCTGCACGACGACGGCGCCCGACTCCCGCGTGAACCGGAAGCTCTCGTCGGCGTCGGCATCAGCGCCGGCAGGTGAATGGCCGGCCGGCGAAGGATCGGCCGGCGCCAGCGTGAGCACCAGCTCGGCGTCGGCCACGCCGTCGCCCACCTCGAGGCGGGAGAACGCCCCGCCGAACCGCGCGGTCGCAGCAGCCACCTCCTCCGCGACGGTTCCGGCGAGCGCGCCGTCGCCCGCCACCACCACGCGGCGAGTGCCGAGCGCGGCGAACGCGTCGTCGGGCAGCCACGCCGGATGGGGAGCGGAGGTAGAGCGCGGAGAATCACCGGTCATAGGTCGTCGTCCCGTCCGTCTTGCGGTTGATGTGCATATATGTGGGGGTGTGCTTGAACTGTGCCGCAGCGAACGGGTCCAGGTCCACTCCCCGGTCGGGGTTCCTCAACCAGGATGCAACACCAGACGGTGACCGGTCGGCCGGAGCGGCCGCCCCTACGCTGGTGCCCATGACCACAGGGCACCACCAGATCACCACGCCCGTCACCGCCGACCTGCTGCGCGGTGCACCGGAGCTCGAGCAGACGCCGACGGGTGTGCGCGTGCATCGGCTGCCTGCCTGGGCGCGCGCCCAGGCCGCTGACCCACAGCTCGCCATGGCGGAGTCGCAGCCGTCCGGGGTGCGCCTCGCTTTCACGACGACCGCCACCCGCGTCGAGCTGCGGGCGCACGCCGTGCGGTTCGGCTTTCGCGGCGCTCCCGCGCGGCCGCTCGGCGTCTTCGACCTGGTCGTCGACGGCCGCCTGGCCGGACAGGCGAGCCTCGCCGAGGCCACCGTGGTGACCATCGACATGACCACCGGTGCGCGCGAGACCGAGCAGGGAGCCGTCGGCGCCGTGGAGTTCGACGGGCTGCCCGACGGCGAGAAGTCGGTCGAGCTCTGGCTGCCCCACAACGAGACCGTCGAGCTCGTCGAGCTGCGCACTGACGCACCGGTGCACCCCTCGACGGAGCGCCGCCCCGTGTGGCTACACCACGGCAGCTCGATCAGCCAGGGGTCCAACGCGGTGCGCCCCACGGGCATCTGGCCTGCGGTCGCCGCGTCGCGCGGCGGCGTGGACCTCGTCAACCTCGGGTTCGGGGGGAGCGCCCTGCTCGACCAGTTCACCGCACGCACCATGCGCGACACCGCCGCCGACCTGATCAGCCTGAAGCTCGGCATCAACGTCGTGAACGCCGACCTCATGCGCCTGCGTGCCTTCGGTCCCGCCGTCCACGGCTTCCTCGACACCCTCCGTGACGGCCACCCGGACACGCCGCTGCTCGTGGTCTCACCCATCCTGTGCCCGATCCACGAGGACACGCCCGGACCCGGCGCGTTCGACGAGGACGCGCTGGCCGAGGGGCAGCTGCGGTTCCGTGCGACCGGCGACCCCGCCGAGCGCGCGGCCGGCAAGCTCACGCTCACCGTCATCCGCGAGCAGCTCGCCCGGATCGTGCAGGAGCGTGCGGCCGACGACCCGAACCTGCACCATCTCGACGGCCTCGAGCTCTACGGCCACGCCGACGCCGCCGAGCTGCCCCTGCCCGACCGGCTCCACCCGGACACCGCTACGCACGAGCGCATCGGTGAGCGGTTCGCGGCCCTCGCCTTCGGCCCGGGCGGGCCGCTGGAGCCGGTGCGCGGCTGAGCTACCGTGCTTGATCGAGTTACTTGATCTACTCTTAAGCAACTTGGTATCGCACATGATCAGCACAGGAGGGGCCGGGTGGCGGAAGATGAGATCGTCGACTTGATCGCAGGTCTGCGACGGATCGGTGGTGAGCCTGAGCGTATCGAGGCAAAGCGCGCGACTGGTGGACTCCCCACCAGCCTGAGAGAGACGCTGTCCGCATTCTCCAACACTGATGGAGGCGTCGTCCTGCTCGGCGTTGACGAGCAGAGTGGGTTCTCCGTCGTGGAACTTCCGGACGCGACAGCTCTTCGTGATGCGCTCGTTCAGATGTCGCGCGACGACCTCACGCCACCGATTCGGATCGCCACTGAAGTCGTTGAAGTGGAGGGGCGCCTGGTCGTGGTGGGTGAAGTTCCACCTGTGCCATGGGATCAGCGACCCGTGTATGTCACGTCCAAAGGCGTTTCCAACGGTTCGTTCCTCCGCTCCGGTGACGGAGACCGGCGGATGGTCGAAGCTGAGGTTGGCCTGCTGTACGCCAATCGCACCCAGCCTAGATACGACGCGGAGATCGTACCGGGAACGTCTTTGAGCGACCTGGACATCGACAGTGTCCGCCGCACCCTTGAGCGGGTTCGGCGCGGGTCGGCATCCCTCGCCAGGGTCGAGGACAACGTCGCGCTGACGCGAATCGGTGTGCTTGCCGAGCCGAATGATGATTCCCAACTCACACTCGCAGGCCTGCTCGTCTTCGGGGCGTATCCCCAGCAGTACTTCCCTCAGCTCATGTGTTCGCTCGTCGTCCACGCACCAGAGGGTGTCGCGGGCGAGACCCGGTTTCTCGACAACGCGACCCTGCGCGGCCCGATCCCCGAGATTGTCGACTCGGCACTTGCCATGATGCGACGAAACCTCGCTGCACGGGCCGTCATGAGCGACACCGGTCGGACAGACAAGCTGGAGTTCCCACTCGGTGTCGTGCGTGAAGCCCTGGTCAACGCGCTGATGCATCGTGACTACAGCGGCATCACCCGCGGGACCCAGGTCCAGGTCGAGCTCTTTCCGGATCGACTCGAGATCCGGAGCCCCGGCGGGATCTACGGTGGGATAGCCGTCGAGGACCTGGGTGAAGAGGCAGTCTCGTCGTCCAGAAACGCTGTCCTGGCCAGCCTGCTCGCGGACACGTACATGCCGACGTCGCGCGAGATCGTCGCCGAGAACCGCTCATCCGGGATTCCGACGATGATCGCACTTACGCGCGACAACGGGTTGCCACGACCGAGCTTCCGAAGCTCCGTCAGCTCGTTCGTGGTGACCGTCAACCGGTCGCAGCTCCTCGCGCAAGGGGTTTTGAGCTGGATCTCAGGCCTACGGATCGCGGGGCTGACGCCCGCACACGAGATCGCCCTGGCGATGATGCGTGCGGGCGTCGTCACGAACGCGGCGCTCCGACAGTGGGGTGTCGATCGGATCCAAGCGGGACAGGTACTGCGCGACCTGGTCGAATGGGGCGTCGCGGTCAAAGAGGGCGGACGCAGGTACGCCACGTATGTTCTTGATCCGAGAGCGCGAGATGCGAGCATGCTCGCAGTACCAAAGGGTGACTCGGGCACCGGCGAGACGCCGACGAAGGACCAGGTGGCGCACGCTGTCCGGGCTGGGGGCGATGAGGTGAGCGCGCAGGACATCGAGGCAGCGACAGGGTTGAGCCGTCCGACGATCGTCAAGTACCTCCGTGATCTGATCGAGGCAGGTGTCGTCACGCCGATAGGCCCCGCACGCAGCCCCCGCCGCCGATACCGATGGTCCGGCAGGGCTATCGGCTGAATCGTGGTGACAGCGGGGATCACCGTGCCGCGTAGGCCAGCTTCGGCAGGTGGTAGGCCAGGTCGGCCGCGGTGTCCAGCGCCTCGTCCAGGTCGAGCCGGTGCTCCGCGACCAGCCGGGCGAGGTAGCCGGCGTCGACGCGACGGGCCAGGTCGTGGCGGGCCGGGATCGAGCAGAACGCGCGGGTGTCGTCGACGAAGCCCGACATGTTCGAGAAGCCCGCCGTCTCCGTGGTCGACTCGCGGAACCGGCGCATCGCGTCCGGAGCGTCCAGGAACCACCAGGGGGCGCCGAGCCGCAGCGCCGGGTACACGCCCGCCAGCGGTGCCAGCTCCCGTGAGTACACGTCCTCGTCCACCGTGAAGGCGATCATCCGGAAGCTCTCCGAGTTCCCGAACGCCTCCAGCACCGGCCGCAGCCCGTGCGCGAACTCGGTCACCACGGGGATGTCGTAACCCCGGTCGGGCCCGAACGTGGCGGCGACCGCCGGGTCGTGGTCGCGCAGCACACCGGGGTGGAACTGCATCACCAAGCCGTCGTCGGCGGCCATCGCCGCCATCTGGAACAGCATGTGCGCGGAGAACGCCGCCTCTTCCGCCACGGTGATCCCCGGGCTGTCCGGGCCGCCCTGCAGCGCCTTCTCGAAGAGGGTGCGCGCGGCGTCGTCGGGCAGCGGGGTGGTGTCCGCGCTGAAGTGGCCGTGGTCCGTGGCCAGGCCGCCCGCCGCGACGAAGGCGGCGCGGCGCTCGCGGAGCGCCGCCAGGTAGCCCGCGTACGTGTCCGTGGCGATGCCCGACGCCGTCGCGAGCCGCTCCAGGTCGGCACGCCAGGTCGGCCGGGCCGGGTGCAGCAGGGGGTCCGGGCGGAAGGTCGGCAGCACCCGGCCGGGCAGGTCGACGGCGAGGCGGGCGTGCGCCTCGAGCGTGCTCCACGCGGGGTCGGTGGTGCCGATGGTCTCGATGCCGAACCGGTCCAGGAGCGCGCGCGGCCGGAACGACGGGTCGGCGAGGCACTCGGCGATCTGGTCGTAGACCTGGTCCGCGGTCTCGGCGGAGGGCCGCACGGTCACGCCGAAGATCTCGACGAGCTCGTGCTCCATCCAGTACCGGGTGGGTGTGCCGCGGAAATGCTTCCAGCCGGCGCAGAAACGCCGGAAGATCTCGCGTGGGTCGGACTCGAAACCGGGCTCCTCGGCCGGGCCCACGCCGAGCTCCGGGAGCTTCGCGCCTTGCGACACGAGCATCCGGGTCAGGTAGTGGTCGGGGACGACGAGCAGCTGGGCCGGGTCGGGGAACGGCTCGTCGTCCGCGAAGGCCGCGACGTCGACGTGGCCGTGCATCGACACGATCGGGAGCTTCTGCACCGCCTGGTAGATCTCGCGGGCGATCGGCCGCGTCACGGGATCGGCGGGCAGCGCTCGGTCAGGGTGCAGCGTCCAGGTGTCGGTCACGGGTGTCCTCCTGAGGCATCGTTGCCGGGTGGGTAAGCGCTTGCGCGGCAATGGTAGGCCATCGCCGGAGGCAGGCTGCCTGGAGATTTCGCCATCGCAGCGGGTCTTGCATCGCTGACCTGCGAAGACGCTACCCCAGAATGTCTGCGAACGTTTGCACTCAAACATGCGATAGGGTGCAAACGTTTGCAGAGCCGCAACAGGTCACGAGGAGGTGCCATGGTCACGGTGCATGACGTCGCACGCGCCGCCGGAGTCTCGATCTCCACGGTGTCGCGCGCGCTGGCCTCGCCCGAACGGGTGGCGGCCGTTACGCGTGATCGGGTGACACGCGTGGCAGCGGAGCTGGGCTACCGGCCCAACCACGCGGCGAGCGGCCTGCGGATGGGGCGCACGCACGCTGTCGGCCTGCTGGTACCCGACCTGGAGAACCCGTACTTCGCGACGGTGACCAAGGCCGTGCAGGCGCGGGCCCGCGCGGAGGGGTACGAGGTCTTCGTCGCCGACTCCGACGAGGACGCCGACATGGAGGCCGAGCTGATCGCCGCGCTCGCCGCCCGGACGGACGGCGTGCTGGTGGCCTCCCCTCGATCGGGCGAGGCCGAGCTCCGTGCGGCGCTGGTCGGCGTGACCGCCGTCCTGGCCAGCCGGGAGCTGCCCGCCACCCCGTCAGGCACCGGAGAGCCGGAGGTCCCGTGCGTCTCGGTGGACGACGCCGACGGCGTCGCCCAGGCGCTCGGGCACCTGTCCGCCCTCGGGCACCGGACCGTGGGCGTCGCGGCGGGGCCCGCGTCGTCCTGGTCGAGCGAGCGCCGCGTCGCGGGGCTCGTCGCCGCCGCCGAGCACCGGGACGTCCAGCTGGTGCAGCTCGGCACCTTCCAGCCGTACTTCGCCGGCGGCGTCCAGGTCGCCGACCATGCCCTGGCGAGCGGCGTCACCGCCGTCGTCGCGTTCAACGACCTGATGGCGCTCGGCATCCTGGACCGGCTGCGGCACCGCGGCGTCGACGTGCCGGGCGAGATGTCCGTCGTGGGGTTCGACGACGTCCAGCTCGCCACCCTCGTGTCGCCCGCCCTCACGACGGTGCACGCACCGCTCGCCCGGCTCGGCCGGCGCGCCGTCGACCTGCTGCTCGTCCGCCTGCGCGGCGGGACGGCGGCGAGCACCCAGCTCCCCGTGGAGCTCACGATTCGCGGGTCCTCAGGACCTGTCCCCGCCGGGCCGGTCAGCTGACGCTCGTCCCGGCAACCACCCCTGGGCGAAGGAGCCCGAGAGAGAGGAAGGCACCATGCGCACCTCGAAGAAGGCCGTAGCGCTTGTCGGCGTCGCGGCACTGGCGCTGCTGACCGCGTGCACGCCACCGGAGGCCCCGGGCGGCGAGGGCGGCAGCGCCGTCACCGACCCGGCCGACGTGCCCGACACGCCGTCGGAGCCCGTCAGCCTGAACATCCTCGACGTCGCGGGCAACCAGCGGCTCACCGAGGGCATGGTCGACGAGTTCGTCGAGGAGAACCCCGACGTCATCGAGTCCGTCACCTGGGAGACGGGCGGGGCGCCCGACGTCACGGGCCTCGTCAAGCCGCAGGTGGACAGCGGCAACCTGTCCATCGACGTCGTGTTCACCGGCAACGACGGGCTGGCCGCCGGTATCAGCGAGGACCTGTGGCTGCCGGTGGTGGACGACTACGGCGACCGCGTGTCGAACCAGGAGAACTACCTGGAGCCGGCCGCCAAGATGCAGGAGCTCGCCCAGGGCTACGGCATCGTGACGACGTACTACCCGTCCGGGCCGCTGCTGCAGTACAACCCCGACGTCGTCGACACGCCGCCGGCGAGCCCTGAGGAGCTGCTCGAGTGGGCCAAGGCCAACCCGGGCAAGTTCGGGTACGCGCGCCCCGCGAACTCCGGTCCGGGCCGTACGTTCCTCATGGGCCTGCCCTACGTCCTCGGCGACGAGGACCCGACCGACCCCGAGAACGGCTGGGACAAGACCTGGGCGTACCTCAAGGAGCTCGGCAAGTACGTCGACACCTACCCGACGGGCACCGGCCAGGTCATCACCAACCTGGCCGACGGCACCTGGGCCATGGTCCCCACGACCACCGGCTGGGAGATCGCGCCGCGCGCGGAGGGCCAGCTGCCCAACACGCTCGAGGCCGCGGCGTTCGACGACTTCACCTGGGTGACCGACGCGCACTACGCGGCCATCCCGAAGGGGCAGAGCGCGGACAAGATCAGCGCGATCATGCTGCTGCTGCAGGACATGCTCACCCCCGAGCAGAACGCCAAGGCCTACGACTCCGGCTACTTCTACCCCGGGCCGGCCGTCGAGGGCGCCACGCTGGACCTCGCGCCGCAGGAGTCGCAGGACGTGATCGAGGAGTTCGGCCGGCCGATGTTCGACGAGCTCATCGAGTCGCAGGACTCCGTGGTGCCGCTCGACGCCGACGCGATGGTGACCGCGTTCGACATCTGGGACCGCGAGGTCGGGGCGGGCAAGACGGAGGAAGAGGCAGGATGAGCACCTTCGAGTCGTTGGAGCTGCGGGGCGTCGGTCGGCGGTTCGGCGGCGTGGACGCGCTGGCCGACCTCGACCTGACGATCAAGGCGGGCGAGTTCGTCGCCCTGCTCGGCCCGTCGGGCTGCGGCAAGTCGACGGCGCTGAACTGCCTGGCCGGCCTGCTTCCGCTCACGCACGGCGAGATCCTGCTGGACGGCAAGCGGATCGACACCCTCCCGCCGGAACGACGCGGGTTCGGGATGGTGTTCCAGTCCTACGCGCTGTTCCCGCACCTGTCCGTCGAGAAGAACGTCGCGTTCGGCCTGCAGATGCAGGGCCTGCCGCGGGCCCAGATCGACGCGCGGGTGCGCAAGGCGATCGAGCTCGTCAAGCTCGACGAGCACATCAAGAAGCTGCCGGGCCAGCTGTCGGGCGGACAGCAGCAGCGCGTCGCCATCGCGCGTGCGGTCGTGCTCGAGCCGTCGCTCGTGCTCATGGACGAGCCGCTGTCGAACCTGGACGCGAAGCTCCGCCTCGACATGCGCACCGAGATCCGGCGGCTCCACCAGTCGCTCGGACTCACCACGATCTACGTGACGCACGACCAGGAGGAGGCGCTCTCCCTGGCCGACCGCCTGGTCGTGCTGCGCAACGGACGCGTGCAGCAGATCGGCACGCCCGACGAGCTCTACGAGAGCCCGACGAGCTGGTACGTCGCGGACTTCATGGGGTACCGCAACATCCTGCCGGCCACCGTGGTCTCGACGTCCGGGGACGAGGCGGTCGTCGCGCTCCCCGGCACGGCCGACGGCGGCGTCCGGCTCACCGGGCGTGCGGTCGGCGCACTGAGCGCCGGGGACAGCGTGCGGGTGGCGATCCGCCCGGACGACTTCGTCATCTCGCAGGTGGCGCCCGGTTCGCGGGTTGAGCCTGTCGAGAACGGGGTCTCGACAAGCTCGACCAGCGGTGGCGCCGTCCCCGGCTCCGTCTCGGTGGTGGAGTACCAGGGCCGCGAGCACGCCGTCGGGGTGCAGACCGGTGACACGATGCTGCACGCTCGCACGCCGACCGCACCCCAGGTGGGCGGCGCGGTGTGGCTGACGGCGCCGGTCGAGCGGGTGCTGGTGTTCCCGGAGTCGCTGGACGCCCCGGTGCCGGTGGAGGTGGCGGCATGAGCCGCCCCACCGCCACGGCTGGCTGGGGAGGGGCGCCGTGAGCGGCGTCCGGCAGCAGTCGCGCTCGACCGCCAGCCTGCGGCACCGCCTGGCCGAGCGGGGTGTCGACCCGGCGCTCCTGATGCTGCTGCCCGGGCTCGTGCTGGCGATCGCGCTGTTCGTCTACCCCTTCTCGTACGGGATCGGCCTGACGGTGCAGCCGACCGCCGAGATGCAGGCGCAGTGGGGCGGCGGAGTCTTCGCGAACTACGTGGCGTTCTTCCGCGACCCGTTCGTGTTCGACTCGGTCTGGCTCACCATGCGGCTCGCCCTGCCCGCGGCGCTGTTCAACGTGCTGGCGTCGATCCCCGTGGCGATGGTGCTGCGGCACAAGTTCCGCGGCAAGCGTCTGCTGACGTCCCTGCTGGTGCTGCCGATCACGCTGGGCACGGTGCTCACCGCGCAGGGCCTGCTGATCTTCGCGGGGCGGCAGGGCTGGATCAACCGCACGCTGCTCGAGATCGGCCTGATCGACGAGCCGCTCCGGCTGGTGAACAACTACCTGGGCGTCATGTTCTCCCTGGTTATCACCGGTTTCCCGTTCGCGTTCCTGCTCATCTCGTCCTACCTGTCCGGTATCGACCCGTCGCTGGAGCGGGCTGCCAAGACGCTCGGCGCCGGCTGGTGGCAGCGGTTCCGGCGGATCGTCCTGCCGCTGCTCGCTCCCGGCCTCGCCACCACGTTCATCCTGACGTTCGTGCTCGCGTTCTCCGTGTTCCCGTCGGCGCGGCTGGTCGGTGACGCCATGGGCTCGACGCGGGTCATGTCGCTCATGGCGTTCCGGGCGTTCGGCGAACAGAACGACTACGCGATGGCATCCACCATCGCGCTGATGATGGGCGTGGTCGAGCTGCTCGTCGTGGCGGCGGTGCTGGGCCTGCGCTCGCTGTTGTACCGAGGAACCACAGGAGGGAAGGGCTGATGGCCGTATCAACGCTGGAGCGGCCGATCGCCGCCCGTCCGTCCACGTGGTTCGTGTGGGCGGGGATGACCGCGTTCGGAGTCTTCCTGCTCGGGATCATCATCGCGGTGGTCGTCGACTCGTTCGGCCGCCAGTGGTTCGACACCTGGCTGCCGGAGGGCCTGACCAACAGCTGGTACGGCGAGGCCTGGGACCGGTTCTCGCTCGGCGAGGTCATCGGGGTCACGGTCGGCGTGGCGGCGCTCGTCGTCGTGATCTCCGTGCTGGTGGGCGTGCCCGCCGCCTACGTGCTGGCCCGCCGGGACTTCCCGGGCAAGCGCGCGGTCATGCTGCTGTTCCTGCTGCCGGTGCTCATGCCGCCCATCACGTACGGCATCCCGCTCGCGACGGTCATGTACTCGTTCGGGCTGGGCCGCACGCTGACCGCCGTCGTGCTGGTCAACCTCGTCCCGTCCGTGCCGTTCGTGATCCTGACGATGACGCCGTTCATCGAGCAGATCAACCCCGCGATCGAGTCCGCCGCCCGGATGTGCGGTGCGCGGACCCGGCAGGTCTTCACGCGGGTTCTCGCGCCCCTGCTCGTGCCGGGTATCCTCGCGGCGGCGATCCTGGTCCTGGTACGGACCGTCGGGCTGTTCGAGCTGACCTTCCTCGTGTCCGGTCCTGGATCGGACACGCTCGTCGTGGCGATCTACCGTGGTATGACGTCCGCCGGCGGAGGCGAGGCAAGACAGCTCATCTCGGCCATGTCGGTGATCTACACCGCGACCATGCTGGTCATGCTCGTGGTGGCGCTGCGGTTCGTGAACCCGACGCAGCTCGTGGCACAGGTGAAGGAGACACGCGATGACTGACGACCGCCTGCACCGGGACAACGTCCCCGTGGGCATCGACACGCCCGTGATGCCGACGGCGGTGGGCATCGTCCACCTCGGCATCGGGGCGTTCCACCGGGCCCACCAGGCCGTCTACACGGAGCGAGCGGCGATCGCCACGGGCGACACCTCGTGGGGGATCCTCGGCGTGACCCAGCGGTCCGCGCGGGTCCGCGACCAGCTGCGCCCGCAGGGCGGGGTGTACGCGGTGCTGACGGCGGGTGAGCAGGAGTCGTCCGTCGAGCTCATCGGCTCGGTCGTCGACGTCGCCTATCCCGCGGAGGAGACCGAGCGGGTCCTCGCGGTGCTCGCGGCGCCGTCCACCCACGTGGTCACGCTGACGATCACGGAGAAGGGCTACGCCCGGAAGCCGGACGGGTCGCTCGACCTGGACGCCGTGGCGGAGGACCTGGAGGCGCTCCGGGCCGACGCCCGCGGGGAGACGCCCGTGCGGCCGGCGAGCTCGGCGATCGGGCTCCTGGTGCGCGGCCTCGCGGCCCGTGCGGTCTCTGGCGCCCCCATCACTGTTCTGACCTGCGACAACATGGTGGACAACGGGCGCGTGCTGGAGCGTCTCGTGCGGCAGGCCGCTGAGGCTGGGCTGCCCGGGGCCGACGGCGCCGCCCTGCGCGGGTTCCTCGACGCGCGGGTCACGTTCCCGTGCTCCATGGTCGACCGGATAGTGCCCGCGACGACGTCGGCGCAGCGCGACCACGTCGGCCAGGCACTCGGGGTGCGGGACGAAGGGCTCGTGGTCGGTGAGCCGTTCGCCCAGTGGGTGATCGAGGACCGGTTCGCCGGGCCCCGCCCCGCGTGGGAGGCCGCCGGCGCCACCCTGACCAAGGACGTGGCCCCGTTCGAGCAGGCCAAGCTGCGGCTGCTGAACGGGACCCACTCGCTGGTCGCGTACTCCGGTTGGCTCGCAGGGCACACGACGATCGCCGAGGCGGTGGTCGACCCGGCGATCGCCGAGCGTGCCCGCCAGTACCTCTTCGAGGACGCGCTGCCGACGCTCACCCCACCCGACGGCCTGGACCTGCACCAGTACGGCGAGCAGATCCTGTCCCGGTTCGCCAACCCGCACACCGGGCACACCACGGCGCAGGTGGCGATGGACGGCACGCAGAAGATCCCGTTCCGGTGGGGCGGCGTCCTCGCGGACGCGCTGGCCGCCGGGCGGGAGCCACAGGGCGTGGCGTTCGGCCTGGCCGCGTGGGCCGAGTTCGTCCGCCGCCGGACGCGCTCCGGCGAGGGCGTGGACGACCCGCGGGCCGATGAGCTAGTGGGCGTCGTCAGCGCCTTCGAGGTGCCCGGGGGGTCCGACGGTCTGGGCGACGTGGAAGGGCTGGCCGGTACCGAGGAGGACGTTCGTGCCCTCCTCGGGCTGCCCGGGCTGCTGCCCGAGAGCACGCCGGAGAGCTTCCTGGACGCGGTGGCCGCGGAGATCGGCGCGTTCGCGCGCTGACGCTGACGCTGACGGTCGGTTGCGTGGCTGGGCGGGTGAGTTCGGTCGGTTGGGATGAGATCGGTCCAACGACTGACCGATCTCATCCCAAC
>NZ_JBEZZF010000103.1:0-13694 GCF_040639055.1 Promicromonospora sp. NPDC023987
TTGCCTTGAGATCGGCCGGTTGATTGACCGATCTCAAGGCAACGGACCGAAGTCACGGAGTCCGCACCGAGCGAGCCGGGCTCAGGGCACCAGCAGCACCTTGCCGGTCGTGGCCCGGCCCTCCAGCGCCTCGTGCGCGGACCCGGCGTCGGCCAGCGAGAACTTGGCCCCGACATGGACGTCGAGGTCGCCCGACGCAGCGGCCTCGAGCACCTCGGAGGTGCGCCACTCGAGCTCGTCCCGGCTGAGCGTGTAGTGCGCGATCGTCGGCCGCGTGAGGAACAGCGAGCCGCCCTTGTTGAGGCGCTGCGGGTCGAACGGCGGTACCTGGCCCGACGCCCCGCCGAACAGCACCAGCATCCCGCGCGGCCGCAGGGAGGCGAGCGACGCCTCGAAGGTGGCCTTGCCGACGCCGTCGTACACGACGTGCACTCCCTGGCCGTCGGTGAGCTCGCGCACGGCCGCCGACAGCTCGCTCGTGAGGTCGGACATCGCCGCGTAGTCGATGGTGTGCGCCGCCCCGGCCGCTGCCGAGAGCGCCGCCTTCTCGGGCGTCGAGACCGTGGTGAGGACCCGGCCCCCGTTCGCGACGGCGAGCTGGGTCGCCAGCAGTCCGACGCCGCCCGCGCCCGCTGTCAGCAGCACGTCGTGCCCCGGCCGCACCTCGAACGTGGACCGGACGAGGTAGTGCGCGGTGATGCCCTGCAGGGGGAGGGCAGCGGCGGTGGTGAGGTCCAGCCCGTCGGGTACCGGAACGACGCCGGCGGCGTCCACCGCGGCCAGCTCCGCGTACGAGCCGGGCCCGGCGTGCCAGGCCACGCGGTCGCCCACGGCGAAGCCGCTGACGTCGTCGCCGAGCGCCTCCACGGTGCCGGCACCCTCGACACCCACGACGTGCGGGTAGTCCATCGGGTAGACGCCGGAGCGGCGGTACGTGTCGATGAAGTTCACGCCCGCCGCGGCGACACGGACCAGGAGCTGCCCAGGGCCCGGCGTCGGGTCGGGAAGCTCGGTGTACTGCAGGACCTCGGGACCGCCCGCTTCACGGGCTACGACTGCGTGCATGGAACGAGCCTATGCCGCGGGTAGCGTGCTCCGCGTGACCCGAACCATCCGTCCCTTCGCCGAGCGTGACTGGCCCGCCGTCTGGCCCGTCATCGATGCCGTCTGCCGGGAGGGCGAGACCTACACCTATCCGGTCGAGATCTCCGAGGCGGACGCACGCGCGTACTGGATCGAGCGGCCGCCCGGCGCCACGGTGGTGCTCGAGGAGGACGGCGTGGTGCTCGGCACCGCCAAGATGGGCCCCAACAAGCCGGGCAACGGTGCCCACGTCGGTACGGCGTCCTTCATGGTGTCCGACGCCGCTCGCGGGCGCGGGGTCGGGCGCGCGCTGGGGGAGCACGTCATCGAGTGGCACCGTGAGCAGGGCTTCCGGGGGATCCAGTTCAACGCCGTCGTCGAGTCCAACACCTCGGCGGTGCGCCTGTGGCAGTCGCTCGGGTTCGAGATCGTCGGCACGGTGCCGGGTGCGTTCCGCTCGCCGAGGCATGGGTACACGGGGCTGCACGTGATGTATCTGTCGCTCGTCTGACAGGGCTCTCGGGCGAGGCCCACCGGCTGGGTGTCGCGACCGTCGCATATTTATGTACACTGCGGAATATGTCCAGCAGCCAGCTCATCCGCGTCGCCGTCGCCGGCGCGTCCGGTTATGCGGGCGGGGAGGCCCTCCGCCTCCTGGCGGCCCATCCCTTCGTCGAGATCGGCACGCTCACCGCGCACACCAACGCGGGGTCGAGCCTCGGTGAGGTCCAGCCGCACCTGCGCGGCCTCGCCCACCGCATCCTGGAGCCCACCACGCCCGACACGCTCCTGGGGCACGACGTCGTGCTGCTCGGCCTGCCGCACGGTGCGTCCGGTCAGGTGGCGAGCCAGCTCCCGGACGACGTCCTCGTCGTCGACCTGGGCGCCGACCACCGGCTGGAGTCCGCGAGCGACTGGGAGCAGTTCTACGGCTCGACGCACGCGGGGACCTGGCCCTACGGGCTGCCCGAGCTGATCCACGCCGAGGCGCCCGGCGTCGACGTCGCCTCCGCCGCCCGCCAGCGCGACAAGCTCGCCGGCGCGCGCCGCATCGCGGTGCCCGGCTGCAACGTCACGGCGGTGACGCTCGGCCTGCAGCCCGGCGTGGCCGCGGGCGTGGTGGAGCCCACCGACATCGTGGCCGTGCTGGCCAACGGCTACTCGGGTGCGGGCAAGGCGCTCAAGCCGCACCTCCTGGCGAGCGAGGCCCTCGGGTCCGCGCAGCCGTACGCGGTGGGCGGCACGCACCGGCACATCCCGGAGATCCGGCAGAACCTGCGGGCCGCCGGCGCGCCCGAGGTGACCATCAGCTTCACGCCAACCCTCGTGCCGATGGCCCGGGGCATCCTCGCGACGGCCACGGCCCCGCTGGCCCAGGGCGTCGACCCGGAGCAGGTCCGCGCCGCGTGGGAGGCCGCGTACGCGGACGAGCCGTTCGTGCACCTGCTCCCGGAGGGCCAGTGGCCCAGCACCGCGATGACGCTGGGCGCCAACACCGCGTGCGTGCAGGTCGCGGTCGACGCCGCGGCGCGCCGGGTCGTCACCGTCACCGCCATCGACAACCTCGTCAAGGGGACAGCGGGCGCTGCGATCCAGTCCATGAACCTCGCCCTCGGCCTGCGGGAGACCGCCGGCCTCATCACCGAAGGAGTCGCGCCATGACCGACACCGCAGCGGGGGTCACCGCAGCGCAGGGGTTCCGGGCCGCCGGCATCACCGCCGGCCTCAAGGCCTCCGGCACGCCGGACCTGGCCCTCGTCGTCAACGACGGACCCGAGCACACCGCCGCCGCGGTGTTCACGAGCAACCGTGTGGTCGGCGCACCCGTCATGTGGTCGCGCCAGGCGGTCAAGGACGGCGTCGCCCGCGCCGTCGTGCTCAACTCCGGCGGCGCGAACGTCTGCACGGGACCCGGCGGGTTCCAGGACGCGCACGCCACCGCGGAGCAGGTCGCCACCGAGCTGGGCATCGGCGCTATCGACGTGCTGGTCGGATCGACCGGACTGATCGGCGTCCGGCTGGCCGCCGAGAAGCTGCTGGCGGGCATCCCCGTGGCCGTCGGTGCGCTCGCGGCCGACGCCGCCGGTGGGCAGGCCGCCGCCACCGCGATCATGACCACCGACACCGTGTCCAAGACAGCGGTGCGCACCGTCGAGACGCCGGCCGGCACCTTCACCGTTGGCGGCATGGCCAAGGGCGCCGGCATGCTCGCCCCGGCCCTGGCGACCATGCTGTGCGTGATCACCACCGACGCGTCCGTCCCGGCCGAAACGGCCGACACTGCTCTGCGCGCCGCGACCCGGGTCACCTTCGACCGCGTCGACTCCGACGGCGCCATGTCCACCTCGGACACCGTCGTGCTCATGGCCTCCGGCGCCTCCGGCGTGACGCCGGACCTCGACGTGCTGACCGAGGCCGTCACCGCCATCTGCGCCGACCTGGCCCGTCAGCTCATCGCCGACGCCGAGGGCGCCTCCCACGACATCGCCATCACCGTCACGAACGCCACCACCGAGGACGCGGCGCTCGCCGTCGCCCGCGCCGTCAGCCGGTCCAACCTGGTCAAGGCCGCGGTCTTCGGCAACGACCCCAACTGGGGCCGCATCCTCTCCCAGGTCGGCACCGTGCCGGAGGACGTGGCCCCGTTCGACCCCGCCGAGCTCGACGTGAGCGTCAACGGCGTCCTGGTCTGCAAGGCGGGCGGCGCCTACGAGCCGCCGGAGAAGGTCGACATGGCCGCGGCCCGCGAGGTCACGTTCACCATCGACCTGCACGCGGGCGACGCCGAGATCACGCTCTGGACCAACGACCTCACGCACGACTACGTCCACGAGAACAGCGCGTACAGCTCATGAGCAGCGATATCGTCAACGGGCTGCGGCCCGACCAGAAGGCAGAGGTGCTCATCGAGGCACTGCCCTGGCTGCAGGAGTTCTCCGGCGCGCTCGTCGTCGTCAAGTACGGCGGCAACGCGATGATCGACGCACGCCTCAAAGCCGCGTTCGCCCAGGACATGGTGTTCCTGCGGCAGGTGGGCCTGCGCCCCGTCGTCGTGCACGGCGGGGGACCGCAGATCAACGCCATGCTCGACCGGCTCGGCATCGCCTCGGAGTTCAAGGGCGGCCTGCGCGTCACCACGCCCGAGGCGATGGAGGTCGTGCGCATGGTCCTGACCGGGCAGGTCAGCCGCGAGCTGGTGGGCCTGATCAACGCGCACGGCCCGGTCGCCGTCGGCCTGTCGGGGGAGGACGGCGGCCTGTTCGGCGCCGAGCGCCGCCACGCGATGGTGCAGGGGGAGGCCGTCGACGTCGGCCTCGTCGGCGACGTCGTCCAGGTGGACCCGCGTGCCGTGGAGGACCTGCTGGCAGCCGGCCGCATCCCCGTGGTCTCCACGATCGCGCCCGACAAGGACGACCCCACCCAGGTGCTGAACGTCAACGCGGACACCGCCGCCTCGGCGCTCGCGGTGGCGCTCGGCGCCAAGAAGCTCATCGTCCTGACCGACGTCGAGGGGCTCTACACGGCGTGGCCCGACAAGGGCTCGCTGGTGCAGCGGATCACGGCACCCGAGCTGGCCGAGCTCCTGCCCGGCCTGGAGTCGGGGATGGTGCCGAAGATGGAGGCGTGCCTGCGTGCGGTCGAGGGCGGGGTGCCCGCCGCGACGGTCATCGACGGCCGCCAGCCGCACAGCGCGCTGCTGGAGGTCTTCACCACGCAGGGCAACGGGACGATGGTGGTTCCAGCGCCCGCGCCGGTCGAGCCTGTCCCTCCGTTGGTCGAGCCTGTCCCTCCGTTGGTCGAGCCTGTCGAGACCCTGGAAAGAGGAAGCAACGCATGAGCACGGTGATCCCGGCCGAGGACGGCTCGGCCCTGTCCGCGAACGGCTCCGTCGCCGGGTGGACCGAGCGGTACACGGGCGCGGTGATGGACACCTTCGGTCCGCCGCAGCGCGTGCTGGTGCGCGGTGAGGGTGCCTATGTGTGGGACGCGGACGGTGAGCGGTACCTCGACCTGCTCGGCGGCATCGCGGTGAACTCGCTGGGCCACGCGCACCCGACGCTCACGGCGGCGATCAGCGCCCAGCTCGGCACGCTGGGCCACGTCTCGAACTTCTTCGGCACCCCCGCTCAGATCGCGCTGGCCGAGACGCTGCAGCGCGTGGCCGAGGCGCCGGACGGCTCGCGCGTGTTCCTGACCAACTCGGGCACGGAGGCGGTCGAGGCGGCGTTCAAGATGACGCGCCGGGTCGCGTCGTCGTCGGGCGTGGGCACCCGCACGCGGGTGCTCGCTCTGGAGGGTGCCTTCCACGGGCGGTCGATGGGCGCCCTTGCCCTGACGGCGAAGGCCGCGTACCGGGAGCCGTTCGAGCCGCTGCCCGGCGGCGTCGAGCACCTGCCGTTCGGCGACCTCGCCGCCCTGGAGGTGGCGTTCACGCCGGAGTCCGTCGCCGAGCACGGCGAGGTGGCGGCCCTGGTGGTGGAGCCGGTGCAGGGCGAGGCCGGCGTGCGGCCGCTGCCGTCGGGCTACCTTGCCGCCGCGCGCCGCCTGACCACCGCGCACGGCGCGCTGCTCGTCCTGGACGAGATCCAGACCGGCATGGGCCGGTGCGGGTCCTGGTTCGCCTATCAGCAGCCGGAGATCGGCGGCGGCATCGTGCCCGACGTCGTCGCGGTCGCCAAGGGCCTCGGCGGCGGGTTCCCCGTCGGCGCGGTGATCGCGTACGGCGCGGCCGCGAACCTGCTGGATCGCGGGCAGCACGGCAGCACGTTCGGCGGGAACCCGGTCGCCGCAGCGGCCGCGCTCGCGACGATCGGCGTGATCGAGCGCGACGGGCTGCTGGCGAACGTGCGGGAGACCGGGGCGCTGCTGCGCCAGGAGATCGAGGCGTGCGGCAGCCCGCTCGTCAAGGAGGTCCGCGGGCGCGGGCTGCTGCTCGCCGTCGTGCTGAACGAGCCCGTGGCAGCGCAGGTCGCGAGCGCGGCGCTGGAGGCAGGGTTCATCGTGAACGCCGTGGCCCCCGACGCGATCCGGCTCGCGCCGCCCCTGATCCTGACGGCAGAGCAGGCCGCGGAGGCCGCCCGCTTCTTCGCGACGCTGGTCGAGCCCGTCGAGACCGAGGAGAACCCCGCATGACCCGCCACTTCCTGCGCGACGACGACCTGACGCCCGCCGAGCAGAAGGCCGTCCTGGAGCTCGGCCTCACCCTGCGCGCGGACCGGTTCGCCCGACGCCCCCTCGAGGGACCGCGCGCCGTCGCGTTCATCACCGACAAGCCGACCCTGCGTACCCAGGTGTCGTTCGCCACGGGCATCGCGGAGCTCGGCGGCTTCCCCCTCCTGGTGGACGGCAACCTCGCCAGGATCGGTGTGCGCGAGTCCATCGCCGACACCACACGGGTCCTGGACCGTCAGGTCTCCGCGATCGTGTGGCGCACGTTCGGTCAGGAGCGCATCGACGAGATGGCCGCCGTCTCGCGCGTGCCGGTCGTCAACGCGCTGACCGACCAGTTCCACCCGTGCCAGATCCTCGCGGACCTGCTCACGGTGGCGCAGCACCGGGGGATCGAGGCCCTGCCGGGCACCACGTTCGCCTACGTCGGCGACGCCGCCAACAACATGGGCAGCTCGTACCTGCTGGGCGGGGCCACGGCCGGCCTGCACGTTCGCGTGGCGGGCCCGGAGGGCTTCCTGCCCGACGCCGCGGTCGTCGCCCGGGCGCGTGACATCGCCGGGGAGACGGGCGGCTCGGTGACCGTGACGACGTCGGCCAAGGAGGCCGTCGCAGGGGCCGACGTCGTGGCCACCGACACCTGGGTGTCGATGGGCGACGAGGCCGAGGCCGAGGAGCGGGCCAAGCCGTTCCGGGACTTCCAGCTGAACGCGGAACTGCTCGCGAGCGCCGCCGACGGCGCGCTGGTGCTGCACTGCCTGCCTGCCTACCGCGGCAGGGAGATCACCGCCGACGTCATCGACGGCCCGCAGTCCGTGGTCTGGGACGAGGCCGAGAACCGCCTGCACGCGCAGAAGGCGCTGCTGGCCTGGCTGCTGGAGCAGAGCTGATGGTCACGAAGCAGACGGCGACCACCGCGACGACGAAGGCGGCGCGGCACGCTCGGATCACCGAGATCGTGCTCCGCAACGCCATCCACTCGCAGGCGGAGCTGGCCGACGCGCTGGCGGCCGACGGCGTGAGCGTTACCCAGGGCACGCTCTCGCGGGACCTCATCGAGCTGCAGGCGGAGAAGGTGCGCGGTTCGGACGGCACGCTCGTCTACGCGGTCCCGGGTGAGGGCGGGGACCGCAGCGCGCAGTCGGACGCGAGCGAGGAGTACCTGTCCGCGCGCCTGACCCGGCTCGCCAAGGAGCTGCTGGTGTCGGCCGAGTCGTCGGGAAACCTCGTGGTGCTCCGCACCCCGCCGGGGGCGGCGAACCTGCTGGCCTCGGCGATCGACCACTCCGTGTTCCCCGGGATGCTCGGCACCATCGCGGGGGACGACACGATCCTCGTGATCGCACGCGACGCCGACGGCGCCGCACTGGCGGGACGCTTCCTCGCGCTCAGCGCCTGAGAACACTTCACAATCGCACTGACACCACCACCGGAAAGAGATCGTCAATCATGACTGAACGCGTCGTGCTCGCCTACTCGGGCGGCCTGGACACCTCCGTCGCCATCGGCTGGATCGCCGAGGCCACCGGGGCCGAGGTGGTCGCCGTGGCCGTCGACGTCGGCCAGGGCGGCGAGGACATGAACGTCATCCGCAAGCGTGCGCTGGACTGCGGCGCCGTCGAGGCGTACGTCGCCGACGCGCGCGACGAGTTCGCCACGGAGTACTGCATGCCCGCGCTGCGGGCCAACGGCATGTACCTCGACCGCTACCCGCTGGTCTCCGCCATCTCGCGCCCCGTCATCGTGAAGCACATGGTGCGCGCGGCCCGCCAGTTCGGCGCCTCCACCGTGGCGCACGGCTGCACCGGCAAGGGCAACGACCAGGTCCGCTTCGAGGTGGCCACCACCTCGCTCGCGCCCGACCTCAAGTCGATCGCGCCGGTGCGTGACCTCGCGCTGACCCGCGAGAAGGCCATCGACTACGCGGAGAAGCACGACCTGCCGATCGCGACCACGAAGAACAACCCGTTCTCGATCGACCAGAACGTGTGGGGCCGCGCCGTGGAGACGGGCTTCCTCGAGGACATCTGGAACGAGCCGACGAAGGACGTCTACTCCTACACGGACGACCCGACGTTCCCGCCGGTCGCCGACGAGGTGCTGATCACCTTCGAGCAGGGCGTCCCGGTGGCGATCGACGGCGTCGCCGTCAGCCCGCTGCAGGCCATCCAGGAGATGAACCGCCGCGCCGGCGCGCAGGGCGTCGGCCGCATCGACATCGTCGAGGACCGCCTCGTTGGCATCAAGTCCCGCGAGATCTACGAGGCCCCGGGTGCGATCGCGCTCATCGCCGCGCACCAGGAGCTGGAGAACGTCACCCTGGAGCGGGAGCAGGCCCGGTTCAAGCGCCAGGTGGAGCAGCGCTGGAGCGAGCTCGTGTACGACGGCATGTGGTTCTCGCCCCTGAAGAAGTCGCTCGACGTCTTCGTCGACGACACGCAGAAGTACGTCTCCGGCGACATCCGCATGGTGCTGCACGGTGGTCGCGCCACGGTGACCGGGCGCCGCTCGGAGCAGTCGCTGTACGACTTCAACCTCGCCACCTACGACGAGGGCGACGCGTTCGACCAGTCGCAGGCCCGCGGGTTCATCGAGATCTACGGCCTCACGGCGAAGCTCGCCGCGGCGCGCGACGAGAAGTTCGGCAACGGCGTGGAGCTGGGGGTCGGGGCACTGTGACGGAGCACGACGGCACACCGCAGGACGAGGCGGGGCGGGACGTCTCGCGCCAGGCGTCCGGCACCGTCGGCGCGCACTCCGGCGAGAAGGTCGCCCTCTGGGGCGGCCGGTTCGCCGGGGGGCCGGCCCCCGAGCTGGCCGCGCTCTCGCAGTCGACGCACTTCGACTGGCGGCTCGCGCCCTACGACATCGCCGGGTCGCGGGCGCACGCCCGCGTCCTGGCGGGCGCGGGTCTGCTCACCGAGCCGGAGCTCGCGCGGATGATCGACGCCCTGGACATCCTGGAGCAGGACGTCGCCTCGGGCACGTTCCTCCCGGTCCTGGACGACGAGGACGTGCACACCGCCCTCGAGCGCGGCCTGCTGGAGCGGGCCGGGGACGAGCTGGGCGGCAAGCTCCGCGCCGGCCGGTCCCGTAACGACCAGATCGCCACGCTGGTGCGGCTCTACCTGCGCGACCAGGCGCGCACCATCGGTGTGCAGGTCCTGGACCTCGTGGACGAGCTGATCACCCAGGCGGTCGCCGCAGGCGACGCCCCGATGCCGGGGCGCACCCACCTGCAGCACGCCCAGCCGGTCCTGCTGGCGCACCACCTGCTGGCGCACGCCTGGCCGCTGCTGCGCGACGTCGACCGCTTCCTCGACTGGGACGTGCGCGCCTCGAAGTCGCCCTACGGCTCCGGCGCGCTCGCGGGCTCGTCGCTGGGTCTCGACCCGGCGGCCGTCGCGGCGGACCTGGGGCTGGAGGGTGGCCCGGTCGAGAACTCGATCGACGGCACGGCCTCGCGCGACGTGGCGGCCGAGTTCGCGTTCGTCGCGGCGATGATCGCCGTCGACCTGTCGCGGATCGCCGAGGAGGTCATCCTCTGGAACACCAAGGAGTTCGGGTTCGTCCGCCTGGACGACGCGTACTCCACCGGCTCGTCGATCATGCCGCAGAAGAAGAACCCGGACATCGCCGAGCTCGCCCGTGGCAAGGCGGGCCGCGTGATCGGTGACCTCGTGGGCCTCATGACCACCCTCAAGGGCCTCCCGCTCGCGTACAACCGCGACCTGCAGGAGGACAAGGAGCCGGTGTTCGACCAGGTGGCGACGCTCACGACCGTGCTGCCCGCGTTCTCGGGCATGGTGCGGACGATGGTCTTCGACACCGACCGCATGGCCGAGCTCGCCCCGCAGGGCTTCTCGCTCGCCACCGACATCGCCGAGTGGCTCGTGCGGCAGGGTGTCCCGTTCCGGGTCGCCCACGAGGTCGCGGGCACGTGCGTGCAGGAGTGCGAGGCGCGCGGCATCGAGCTCTGGGACCTGTCCGACGGGGACCTCGCCAAGATCTCGGAGCACCTCACGCCCGAGGTGCGCGGCGTGCTGTCGGTCGAGGGCTCGCTCGCGTCGCGCGACGCGGTCGGCGGCACCGCCCCGGCCCGTGTCCGGGAACAGATCGAGCTGGCGAAGGAACGCTCGACGGAGTACCGCTTCTGGGCCGAGCCGGAGTAGCGACGGCCGGGCGCGACCCGGCGCGACCCAGCGATTGTGCCCGGATCTCGGGTGAGTTCCGGGCACAATCGCTGGGTATACCTGTCCGAGGTATCTGAGGGGAGTGAGATGAGCGTTTCGCCTTCCGTGCTCGGCGAGCTGCTGGGGCGGATCCGGGTCGCCGACGCGCGCCTCGTGTGCGTCGACGGACCGGCCGGTTCGGGCAAGACCACGCTGGCCGCCCAGCTCGGCGACGCGTTGGAGGCCCCCGTCATCCACATGGACGACCTCTACGAGGGCTGGGCCGGCGGGCCCGACGCAGGGGCGGCGAATCTCGGCCGGTGGGTCCTGGCCCCGTTGAGCGCGGGGGAGCGCGTCCGCTACCGCCGCTACGACTGGCTCGACGGCGCCTGGGCCGAGTGGCACGACATCCCGCCGTCGACCTACCTCGTGGCCGAGGGCTGCGGCGCGGCGGCGCGGCAGGTGGACGCGCTGGGTGCGTACCGCATCTGGGTGGAGACCGACGACGCCGAACGGCTGCGCCGAGGCCTGGAGCGCGACGGCGCTGACGCCCGTGACCACTGGCTGCAGTGGATGCGGGACGAGGCCGCACACTACGAGCGAGAGCACACCCGCGAGCGCGCTGATGTGCGGCTGGACGGGTTCGGCAGGCCCGTCGAAGAGGCGTAGACGCAATACCTAGTTCTGCTAGGCCTAGGTCTGCTAGGGTTCCTACCCTAGAAGAACTAGGCATAGGAGTGCTATGCACATCGACAAAGATCTGGTGGCGGCCTCGGCCACGCCCCTCGTCCTCGGCATCCTGGCCGACGGCGAGTCGTACGGCTACGCGATCGTCAAGCGCGTCAACGAGCTCTCGGGCGGCCGCATGCAGTGGACCGACGGCATGCTCTACCCCCTGCTGCACCGCCTGGAGCGGCTCGGGTACGTGCAAGCCAGCTGGGGCATGTCGGACGCCGGACGCCGCCGCAAGCACTACGCGATCACCCGGACCGGCCGGGACGCGCTCGCCGAGCGGCAGCAGCAGTGGTCGGTCGTCGCCGACGCGCTGAAGCAGGTGTGGCAGGACGTCCAGCCCCCGCCCGCCGTGGCCGAAGGGTGGGCCTGATGACCGACCACTCGCAGCTCGAAGCGCAGATCGACCAGTGGCGCGGCTACGTCCAGCGCCGTCGGGCCATCTCGGCAGGCGACGTCGAGGAGATGGAGGACCACCTGCGCGAGCAGGTGACCGACCTGACCCGCACCGGGCTCGACGACGACGAGGCGTTCCTGGTCTCGGTCAAGCGCATGGGCAACCTCGACGATGTCTCCCGCGAGTTCGCCCGCGAGCACTCCGACCGGCTCTGGAAGCAGCTCGTGCTGGTCCCCGACGAGCCCGACGCCGGCACGAAGCCCTGGCGCGAGCTCGGCGTCGTCCTCGCGCTCGCCCTCGGCGCCGGGACCGCGGTCAAGGCCGGGACCGAGCTGTTCGACGACGAGATGGTGGTCCTGCGCAACATCGGCCTGCTCGTGCTCCCGTTCCTCGCCGGCTACTTCGCCTGGAAGCGGAAGCTCACCTGGCGGGTCGCCGGCGCCCTCGCGATCCCGTTCGCGCTCCTGGCCCTGGTGCTGAACGTCTACCCGTTCGACCCGGACGGCTCGACCCTGTTCCTCGCCGCCAGCCACTCGATGGTGGCCCTGTGGGCACTGATCTCGGTCGCGTACGCGGGTGGGCGATGGCGGTCCGACTCCCGCCGCATGGACTACGTCCGCTTCACCGGCGAGCTCGCGATCTACTTCGTGCTGATCGCCCTCGGCGGGGGAGTGCTGATCGGGCTCACCCTCGGCACCCTCGGGCTGGTCGGCGTCGACTTCGAACCAGTCCTCGAGTCCTGGATCCTGCCGTTCTGCGTGCCCGGCGCCCTGATCGTCGCGGCCTGGCTGGTCGAGGCCAAGCAGAACGTCGTCGAGAACATCGCGCCCGTCCTGACGCGCGTCTTCACACCGCTGACCATCGTGATGCTGCTGGTCTTCCTGGGGGTCTTCGCCACCACGGGAGGCCTGCTCGACGTCGACCGCGAGCTCCTCATCCTCATGGACATGGTGCTCGTGCTGGTCCTGTGCCTGCTGCTCTACTCGATCTCCGCGCGCGACTCGCTCGCGCCGCCCGGGCTGTTCGACGTGCTCCAGCTCGTCCTCGTGGTCGCGGCGCTCGCGGTCGACGCGATCACCCTGAGCGCGATGCTGACCCGCATCGCCGAGTTCGGGTTCAGCGCGAACAAGGTGGCGGCCCTGGGGCTGAACCTCGTGCTGCTGGTGCACCTGGTCCGGTCGGCGTGGCTGTCCGTCGGGTTCCTGCGAGGCACCCGGGCGTTCGGGCCGATCGAGCGGTGGCAGACCAGATACCTCCCGGCCTACGCCGGGTGGGCCATGATCGTGGTCGTGGTCTTCCCGCCGGTCTTCGCGTTCGCATAGCTGGTCCGTGCATGATCAGGGCATGATCGTTTCCGACGGCGCCCCCAGCAGTGTCCCGGGCAGGGACTGGTACGCGCGACCGGTCCTCGACGTCGCCAGGGACCTGCTGGGGGCCGTCCTCACGAGACGTACGCCCGACGGCGTCGTCTCCCTGCGCCTCACCGAGGTCGAGGCGTACGACGGCGCTTCCGACCCGGGCTCGCACGCCTACCGCGGGCGCACCCGGCGCAACGCGACGATGTTCGGCGCGCCTGGCCACCTGTACGTGTACCGCCACCTGGGCCTGCACCACTGCGTCAACGTCGTGTGCGGGCCGGACGGCGAGGCCTCCGCGGTGCTCCTGCGAGCGGGCGAGGTGGTCGACGGCGCGGACCTGGCTCGCTCGCGCCGCCTCGCCTCCGGCGTCGCCCGGACCGAGCGGGACCTCGCGCGCGGCCCGGCCCGGCTAGCAGTCGCCCTGGGCCTCGACCTGTCCGACGACGGCGCCGACGTCACAGCGCCCGAGGCCGGCGTGGCGCTGCACCTGCGGGCCGGGCCCTCGTTGGCCGGGCCCTCGCTGGTCGAGCCTGTCGAGACCTCCGCCGTCGTCCGCACCGGGCCGCGCGTCGGCGTGAGCGGCGAGGGAGGCCGCGCCGACCTGTTCCCCTGGCGCTTCTGGCTGGACGCGGAGCCGACCGTCTCGGTCTACCGCGCAGCACCCGCGCGCACCTGAGACCGGCAGGCGATCCAGGAGATGAGTTCGGTCGCTCGGGATGAGATCGGTCAATCAAGCGACCGATCTCATCCCCACAGACACAACTCAAAAAGTTTTCACAGCCG
>NZ_JBEZZF010000104.1:0-13670 GCF_040639055.1 Promicromonospora sp. NPDC023987
AGTGCGCCTTTTTGAATCGTGGTGGTACCAGGACTGGGACTATATCTATGCAAAGTGCCGACCTCGCAGGAGGGTGCCGACCTCGCAGGAGGCTGCCGACCTCGCGAGACAAAGCTGCCGACCCGCCGCGGCCGCCAGCCGCCGAGCAGCCACCGTCCTAGCCAGACGCCGCGGTGCTCTCGCGCTCGACCAGGGTGTGCGGCGCCGTGACCTCGATCGCCGGTGTGTCAGGATCGCCGATCCGCTCGGCGATCCGGCCCACCGCCTGCCGTGCGATGAACGGCGTGTCGAGCGAGACCGTGGACAGGCTCGGATGGGTGTACTGGCCCTCTTCGATGTCGTCGATGCCGATCACGGCGACGTCGTCGGGCACGCGACGCCCGGCGTCGAAGACGGCGCGCATGGCACCCATGGCGAGCAGGTCGGAGTAGCAGAAGATCGCGTCGGGCGGCTGAGGGAGGGCGAGCAGCGCGGACGCGGCGTCGTACCCGTCCGCGCGCCGGTAGTGCGCCGCCGGCCGCAGCAGCTCGCGGTCCGGCACCAGGCCCGCCTCGTGCAGTGCGCGCTCGTAGCCCAGGGTGCGCTGGCGCGGGGTGGTGTAGTCCTCGTCGGGCTGCGCGCCGATCGCGGCGATGCGGGTTCGGCCGCGGGCGATCAGGTGGGCGGTGGCGTCGTGGGCGGCCTGCACGTTGTCGATGGCGACGTGGTCGTAGCGGCCGTCGAAGTCGTGCTCCCCGAGCAGCACGAGCGGCATCGACCGGCTGGGCTCCATCTCGGCCAGCTCGCCGGGCGTGACCAGCGGACTGAACAGGACGCCGTCGAACAGCATGGTGCGGTCCGCGCCGGTCAGCAGCCGGCGTTCGCGCTCGTGGTCGTGCCCGGTCTGGTCGACCATGACGCGGTAGCCGAGCTCGGCCGCTGCGTCGATCACCTCGCGCGCGAGCTCCGCGAAGTACGGCACGTCGATCTCGGGGACCACGAGCGCGAGCACACCGGTGCGGCCCGTGCGCAGGGTGCGTGCCACGAGGTTGGGCCGGTAGTCGAGCTCTTCGATCGCGGACTGGACGCGCTCCCGGGTCCGTGCGCTGACGTGCGTGTAGCCGGCGACGACGTTCGACACGGTACGTACCGAGACCTGGGCTTTCTCTGCGACATCGCGGAGTGTGATCGGCACGCGATCCCCTTTCATCCTGTGTGGACCAAGGATAGGCCTTGCAACGTGCGCAAAGCAGCGCTAGTTTGCACACGTTGAAAACGTCGCGCCGCGACATGCGCCGCGCATGCACAAGGGAGTGCTCATGCACCCGAACCAGAACACCCGAACGACGGGCGGCGCCTCCCGCCGTACCGCTGCGTCAGCCGCCGGTGCCCTGACCCTGGCGATCGCGCTGGCTGCCTGCGGCCCGTCCATCACCAGCGGCGAACCCGGAGGCGCAGAGGCCGCGTCCGCGGACCGGCTCCAGGCGCCGACCGAAGAATCGCCCCAGGGCGAGATCACCATCTGGGACCGCTCCGGCGACCTGTTCAACGTCTTCGACGCCGTGATCGACGACTTCAACGAGGTCTACCCGGACGTCGTCGTGCACCACGAGGCGGTCGACATCGACGCCAAGCTGCAGAACACCCTGATCACCGGGACCGACGTGCCCGACGGCGTCTTCCTCGACGACGCCAAGGTGGCCGGCTTCTCCGACTACCTGTGGGATCTGAGCGACGTGCTGGAGCCGTACACGGCGGACATCGCGCCGCAGAAGATCGACGTGAACTCGCTCGACGGCGCCATCCACGGCGTGCCGTTCGACCTGGACCCCGGGCTCCTCTTCTACAACGAGAAGGCGCTCACCGAAGCCGGCGTCGACGCCACGCAGATCGAGACCTACGACGACCTGCTGGAGGCGGCCCGCGACTACCAGGAGGCGGTCCCCGGCTCGAAGCCGATCCACCTCGAGCAGAGCGCGTTCCTCGGCCAGCTCCAGCTGGAGATGTACGCGGGCCAGCTCGGCACCAGCATCGCCGACGAGAACGGCGAGCTCCGCCTCGACTCGGACGAGTACCGCCAGGTGCTCGGCTGGCTCGACACGGTGAACCAGGAGGGGCTCGGTACCCGCGCCGAGTACCTGTCGCCCAGCGACGTCGGCGCGCTCGAGTCCGGTGACCAGGTCTTCTACCCGTGGGCCATCTGGTTCAGCTTCGCCCCCGAGCAGCAGCTCACCGAGACCAGCGGTGACTGGCGCGCCATGCCGCTACCCGCGTGGGAGGACGGCGGAGCCCGCTCCGGCGCCATGGGTGGATCGTCGTTCGTGCTGCCGAAGGACGGCGAGAACGCCGACCTCGCGTGGCTGTTCTACGAGTTCCTCATGTTCCACGAGGACGGCTACCGGGCCGTGTGGGGCGAGAACGACACCTACCCGAACGGCCTGGCCACGTCGATCCCGGCCTACGCGCCGGCGGCCGACCCGGCGGACCCGCTGTTCGGCCCGGTCGAAGGCCTGGGCGGGCAGGACCTGTGGACGACGGCGGTCGAGGCCGGCGAGGAGATCCCCGGCGGCGCGCCTGCCCCGACGTGGTGGACCGGCGCCGTCGACTATCTCGGCACGAACGTCCAGCGGATGTACGACGGCGACCTGACCCCCGACGAGGTCATCGAGCAGTCCACCGCCGACATCCAGACGAACCTCGTCGACCGCCAGTGAGCGTGCTCGTCGCCGCCGAGCGCAGCCGGGGCCACGGCGCGGGTCGCTCCGTGCTGCGGCCCTGGCTGCCCCGCAAGGTAGCGCCCTACCTGTTCGTGCTGCCGTTCGTGGCCATGTTCGTGGCGTTCAGCGTCTACCCGATGCTGTTCACGCTCCGCCTGAGCTTCACCGACTGGCGCGGCTCGGGCGCGGCGCAGTGGGTCGGCTGGGACAACTACGCCTACCTGCTCGGCAACGAGATGTTCTGGGGCTCGCTGGGCAACTCCGCGATGCTCTGGCTGATGATCGTCCCGGTCCAGGTGGTGGTCGGGCTGCTGGTCGCGGTGCTCCTGAACAACGCGAAGCTCCGCATGCGCTCGTTCTACCGGATCGCGTTCCTGGTGCCCTTCGTGACACCGCTGGTCGCCGTCGCGCAGATCTGGGTGGTGGTCTTCGACCAGAACTACGGGGCGGTCAACGGGCTGCTGAACCTCGTCGGTCTGCCCGACGTCGGCTGGCTCACCACCAGCGAGTTCGCCAAGCCCACGCTGGCGCTGCTGTTCCTGTGGAAGACGACCGGATTCATCGTCATCATCCTGCTGTCCGGGCTGCAGTCCATCGACGCGAGCGTCTACGAGGCCGCCTCGATCGACGGCGCGTCCCGCTCGCGCCAGCTCCGCAGCATCACCGTGCCGCTGGCGCGGCGCACCCTGATGTTCTCGGTGGTGCTGCAGACGCTGGCCGTGTTCCAGATGTTCGCTGAACCGTTCGTGGTGACCGACGGCGGGCCGTACAACTCGACGACGACAGCCGGCCTGCACCTGTACGAGCACATCACCCGGGGCGACCTCGGCACGGGGGCGGCGAACTCGTTCCTGCTCGTCATCGTGGTCATGGGGCTCTCGCTGGTGTTCGTCCGGCTCCTGCGGACGGAGGACTGACATGACCACGCGCACCGCACGCCCCGCCCGGATCCGGGCGGCCACCACCAGGGCGCTGCCCACCGCCCTCGGCTCGCAGGCGTTCCTGCTGCTGCTCGCGCTCGCGTTCCTCGCCCCGGTCGCCTGGGCGCTGATCTCGGCGTTCAAGCCGGCCACGCAGATCATCAGCGATCCGCTCGGCCTGGACCTGACGGCGCTGACCCTCGACAACTACCGGCGGATGTTCGCCGACGTACCGATCGGCCAGGGCTTCCTCAACACCGCCGTCGTGCTGGTGGCCAAGGGGGCCATCACGATCTTCTTCGCCCCGCTGGCGGCCTACGCCTTCGCCAAGTACCGGTTCCCCGGCCGCGACCTGTTGTTCGGCATGGTGCTGATCACCCTGATGCTGCCCACGATCGTGCTCATCATCCCGCTGCTCCTGGAGATGAAGGCGCTGGGCTGGGTGAACACCTATCAGGCGCTCGTGCTGCCGGGCGCCGTCGACGCCTTCGCCATCTTCTGGATGCGGCAGGTGATCGCCGACGTGCCGGACGAGCTGCTCGACGCGGCCCGCGTCGACGGGGCGGGGGAGTTCGGCATCTTCACGCGGATCGTGCTGCCCGTGATCCGGCCGGCGCTGGCCGGCCTGGCGGTCCTGACCGTCATGAACATCTACAACGACTTCGTCTGGCCGGTGGTGGTGGCGAGCTCGGAACGGATGGCCACGCTGCAGGTGGTCCTGTCGACGCTGGCCCAGAACATCACCGGCAACCGCATCGGGGCCGACTACGCGACGGTGACCGGCGAGCTGCTCGCGGCCGCGTCGATCGCCCTCGTCCCGCTCCTGCTCGTCTTCGTCGCGCTCCAGCGGCACTTCATCAACGGCATCCTCGCCGGAAGCGTCAAGGGCTGACGCCCGCACTCCCGAAAGGCTCACACATGAACTCGGCCCTCGAACGCGCTGTGCACCCCGACCCCGTCTATCCCCGCCCCGACCGTGACCGGTCCGACCGCTGGACCAGCCTGGACGGCACCTGGGACCTCGACATCCCCGGCGGGACGGTGCCGGTCACCGTCCCGTTCGCCTGGGAGACCGTCGCGTCCGGCGTCGGGCGCACGTGGCTGGAGCGCGCCACGTACCGCCGCCGGATCACCGTCCCGGCCGAGTGGGCGGGGGCGCGTCCGGTGCTCTGCTTCGGCGCGGTGCACCACCGCGCCGTCGTACGGGTCGACGGCGTGGTCGTGGCCGAGCACGTCGGCGGTTACACCGCGTTCGAGGTGGACCTCGACGGCGTGCTGGCACCTGGCGCGACCGGCACGCTGGAGGTCGAGGTGGAGGCGCCCGCCGACAAGCGGTCCATCCCGCACGGCAAGCAGCGCTCGATCCCGCGCGACGACTACGACGGCGTCTCCTTCACGCCCACCTCGGGCATCTGGCAGCCGGTCTGGCTCGAGGCGCGCGGCCGCACGTACGCGTCAAGGGTCGTCCTGCGGGGCGACTCGCTGACCGGGTTCGACGTCACGGTGGACGTCGCGGGCGACGCACCGGCGGGCGCCGTGGTGACCGTCGAGGTCACCTCGGGCTCGGACGCGCGGGAGCGGATCGAGCTCGTCGCCGACGGCACCGGCGCGGCGTCTGGCCGCGTGGAGCTCGCCGAGCCGAGGCTGTGGGGTCCCGCCGACCCGCACCTGTACGTCCTGACGGTGACCTCCCGGTCGGCCGACGGCGGCGCGAGCACCGCAGGCGGCGGTTCGAGCTCCGCCGACGGCGGGGCAGCGGCCGAGCCCGACCGGGTGGCCGTCACCGGTGGGCTGCGCCGGCTCGACCGGCGTGGCGAGCACCTGTACCTGAACGACGAGCGCGTCTACCTCCGTGGCGTGCTCGACCAGGGGTACTGGCCCGAGTCCGGGCTCACCGCCCCCGACGTCGGGACCCTGCTCGCCGACCTGCGCCACGCGCGGGACCTCGGCTACAACCTGGTCCGCAAGCACCTCAAGCTGGAGGACCCACGCTGGCTGCACCACGCCGACCGCACGGGCATGCTGGTCTGGGCCGAGCCACCGGCCCCCAGCCGGTTCAGCGCCCACGCCGCCGCATCGTTCGAGGCGCAGCTCCGCCCCATGGTCGAGCGCGACGGGAACCACCCGAGCATCGTGGTCTGGGGCCTGTACAACGAGGAGTGGGGCCTGGACTGGGACATCCCAGGCAGCGCGGCCCGCGCGGCGGCGGCCGAGCGCGCCTACGACGTGCTCCGGGCCCTGGACGACTCGCGGCCGATCGTCGAGAACTCGGGGTGGGCGCACGTCCGGACGGACCTGGTCGACTGGCACTACTACGACGAGGACCCGGCCGCGTGGGCCGCCAACGTCGCAGGCCTGGCCGACGGCACGGGGGAAGACTTTCCGGTCCGGCTCGCCCCGGACTTCGTGGCCAAGAAGTCGCTGTACGGGGCGGCGGACCACCCGCGCACCGGCGTCCCGATCCTGAACAGCGAGTACGGGGCCGGGTTCACCAGTCTCGAGCGCGCGTGGCACCTGCGCTGGCAGACGCAGGAGCTGCGCAGGCACGACCGCTTCGCCGGGTACGTCTACACCGAGCTGGCCGACGTCGAGCACGAGATGGCCGGACTGCTGGACGCGGACCGCCGGCCCAAGGACCGCGGCGGCCTCGACCCGCGCGACGTGAACGCCGAGACGGTCCTCGTCGTCGACCTGGTTCCCGCCGCAGCGGGCGCCGACCTCGCGGTCCCGGAAGCCGATCTCGGCCTCGACGTGCACGTGTCGCACCATGGCCCGGCCGTGGTGAGCGGCCAGGTCCGGGCCGCCTGGGTGCCTGCGGGCACCCCGTTCGACGACGCCGGTGAGCCGCTCGGCGTCAGGTCGGAGACCGTCGAGGCCAAGCCGTTCGAGCTCAGCCCCGCCGTCCGCGTCACCGTGCCGCCGCCCGGGCCGGTGCCGTCCGCCCGCCTCCACCTCTGGCTCACCGACGACGGCGGCGTGGTGCGGGCGCGCACCTTCGTCGACGCCGCGCCGATCGAGGAGCCCAACCGCCGCGGTGTGCGCTGGGAGTGAGGCGACGGCGGCCGTGCCGAACCGCAAGCTGCTGGTCCGTCGCGCTGACACACCGACAGGTTGCGGTTCGGTGACCGGCGAGATGGCCGAGCCGCTCGGCTACCCTCCGGGCTGGTTCTACGGCGCAGCGGTGTCGCGCTCCGGGGTGACACCGAGCGATCGGCCGATCTGGCCGATCGCGCGGGCGAGCAGGTCGTCAGACGTTGTTCCCCAGGTCGCGGCCTTCTGTTCCAGCGGACCGTCGAGCGTCAGCGACGCGAGGCCGTGGCCCAGGGCCCAGAGCGTGATGCCCATGGCGTGCGGGTCCGCGACGCCGAGCCGGCCGACCAGGTCCGTGAGGACGTCGAGCGCACCGTCGCCGGCCTCCCGGAGGTCCGGGTGCTTCTCCGGCTCGGACAGCTCCGGGCGGAACATGACCTGGAAGTGGCCCGGCCGCCGCCGGGCGAAGGCGACATAGGCGGCGACGGCGCGCGAGACGTCGTCGGCGCCTGAAGCACCGGCCACCCCGGGTGAACTCGGCCCGCCCGGTGACGTGCCGACCGCGGCCAGGAGATCCTGGGTGAGCAGCCCGAAACCCCGGGCTGCGATGGCGGAGAGCAGCGCGGCCCGGTCGGGGAAGTGGTGGTACGGCGCTCCTGGGCTGACTCCCGCCTCGCGGGCGACACGCCGGAGGCTCACCGCCCCGATGCCCTCGGTCTCGATGAGCCGTACACACGCCTCGACCAGCTCGTCCCGAAGTGAACCGTGGTGGTACGTCTCGCGCTTGCGCCCTGTGTTGACCTCCATTCGCGCAATCTATACGGTGCTCATAATCTAAACACTGCTCAGACTGGAGACGCGATGTCGAGGGTACTTGTCACCGGTGCTACCGGGTTCATCGCAGGGCACGCGATCGAGGAGCTGATCAAGGGAGGTCACGACGTGCGCGGGACGGTGCGCTCGCTACGTGACCCGGCTCGGACGGCACATCTGCGCCGGATCGCGGACTCGCTCGACGGGAGCCTCGAGCTGGTCGAGGCCGACCTGTCCGAGGACACCGGGTGGGAGGCGGCTGTCGCAGGGCAGGAGTACGTGCTGCACATCGCCTCACCGTTCCCGGCGGCGCCCCCGCGCGACGAGGCGGACCTCATCCGGCCCGCGGTCGACGGGACACTGCGCGTCCTGAGCGCGAGCGTCCGGGCCGGGGTGCGGCGGGTCGTCATGACGTCGTCGCTCAGCGCCGTCAGCTCCGGCAGACCGCGTGACGGGGAGCGCAGTCGGAGCGAGGAGGACTGGGGTGACCTGGACCGGTCCGCTCCCTACGCGAAGAGCAAGATCCTCGCGGAACGGGCCGCATGGGACTTCGTGACGGACCATCCCGAGCTCGAGCTGGTGGTGATCAACCCGGGCCTCGTGCTCGGGCCGCTGCAGCATGCCGCGGCACGGACGTCGGTGGCCCTGGTGCGCCGGCTCCTGAACCGTGAGCTCCCGGCGGTCCCGCAGCTCGGCTTCGCGCCGGTCGACGTGCGGGACGTGGCGAGGGCGCACGTGGTGGCGGTCGAGGCGCCCGGCGCAGCGGGCAACCGGTACGTCTGCGCGGGCGAGAACGTGTGGTTCGGCGACATCGCCCGGATGCTCAGCGAGGAGTTCGGGCCGCAGGGCTACCGCGTGCCCACGCGGCGGATGCCGTACTGGATGCTGTGGGCCGCCGGCCGGTTCGACCGTGAGGTGCGGCTCGGCCTCGACTTCGTCGGGAGCGCTGAGCTGGCCAGCTCGGACAAGGCACGCCGCGAGCTGGGCTGGACCATGCGTCCCGTGGAGGAGACCGTTGCCGACACCGGCCGCAGCCTCATCGAGCTCGGCGTCGTGCGGTCACGCTCCTAACCGGGCTGCGTCGCGTCGCGTTCCTTCCGGACGCTGCCGGCCGGCCTCGAGCGCGAGGTGGGAAGGTCAGCGGAAGCCAGGACGGCCAGCTTCTCGGCGTCGCTGGACGAAGCGTCCGGGTGGAGCACGACGAGCATCAGCCCTTCGGCGCCGCTGATGCTCAGCCGTTCGCGGTTGAGCGTCACCTCTCCGATCTGCGGGTGGTCGAGGCGCATCGGCGTGCCGCGCTGCCCGCGTACCTCGTGGCGCGCCCAGAGCCGCCGGAACCGGGAGGTCGCCCGGGAGAGCTCGTCGACCAGGTCGACGAAGCGCGGGTCGTCGATGTCGTTGCCGACCGCCTGCCGCAGGTTGGCGACGAAGCACTCCGTATGGTCCCTCCAGTCCGGGTACAGGGCCTGCTCGGCCGGGTCCAGGAACATGTCCCGCAGCTGGTTGCCCCCGACGGCCAGGCGGGGGTCCAGTGCCCTGGCCAGCGCGTTCGACGCCCGGATGTCGAAGTATCGGTCCTCGATGAATGCGGGCTGGGCAAGGGAGCCGAGAAGCTTGAGCGCACCGGACGGCGCCTCCTGTACGTCCGGCCGGTTCCGGTGCGGCCGGGGTGTCTCGGCGACCAGCGAGAGCAGGTGGGCGAGATGGGCGTCGTCGAGCCGCAGGACGCGTGCGATCGACTCGAGGACCTGTACGGACGGGTTGCGGTCCCGGCCCCGCTCCAGCCGCAGGTAGTAGTCGGCGCTGATGCCGGCCAGCATCGCGACCTCCTCCCGGCGCAGGCCGGGCACGCGTCGCCTGCCCGCAGCAGGGATCCCCGCCTGCTGAGGGGTGACCAGCTCGCGCCGGGCGCGCAGGAACGCGCCGAGTGCGTTCGGCGTCTCACGCCCCGGAGACGGCCGCGAACCGCCCGGCCCGTGTGCACCCGTGAGAGGGGGTCCTGCCACACCCCGGGCTAGAGGGGACTCTGGCTGCGCGAGGTGGCGGTCCATAGCGTTCTCAACGGCCCGCACGGGTCGCATATTTCGAAGGGACACTCATGACCATCACGCTGATCACCGGCGCCAACAAGGGCATCGGGTACGAGACCGCCCGCCAGCTCCTGGAGCTTGGCCACACCGTCTACATCGGGGCGCGGGACACCGAGCGGGGTGAGAAGGCCGCCGCCACCCTCGGCGCGCGGTTCGTCCAGCTCGACGTGACCGACGACGCCTCGGTCAGCAGCGCGCTGGCGACCATCGAGGAGGCCGAAGGGGTGCTCGACGTCCTTGTGCACAACGCCGGGATCCTGGCGGACGGGCCCGTGGACGGTCCGGCGGCGCTGCGTGCGTTCGACACCAACGCGGTGGGCCTGGTGCGCGTCACGGAGGCGGCGCTGCCCTTGCTGCACAGGTCCCCGAATGCAGTCGTGGTGACCGTCTCCAGCAGCATGGGCTCGTTCTGGGCGGTGACCAATCCGGACCGGTCCGAGTTCGGCATGCCGCTCGCGCTCTACGCCGCGTCCAAGGCGGCGGCCACGATGCTGACCGTGCAGTACGCGAAGTCCCAGCCGGACATCAAGTTCAACGCCCTGGAGCCCGGGCCCACCGCCACGGACATGACCGCCGCTTTCGGCATCGGCAGGCCGGTCGAGGAGAGCGCGCGGACCGTCGTGCGGCTGGCGACGCTCGGGATCGACGGCCCGACGGGAACGCTCCAGGATGAGAACGGCCCGCTGCCCTGGTAGTCCGGAGAGGCGGCTCAGGGGCAGTTTTGCCGGTTCGTCCGGGTCTGACGGCCGATCATTTCCGCCAGGCGGCCCCACAGGCCGCTTTCAGCAGCGATACTGGGTAGGTGACTACGTCCAGCGAGACCCCTGCGGTGGCAGGAGCAGAGATCCCGGTAGAGCTACTCTTCCGGGTCCCCTACGGCAAGGTCCTGCACGGCAGGAACTGCACGCACCTGACCGCGGACCGCCTGGCTTCCCTGCAGCCCGCGACCGAGCTCGACCGGCAGAAGTTCAAGGTGTGCAAGACGTGCCTCGTGGCGCTCGCCGGCGCGGGCCCCGATGACTTCGACAGCTTCGAGGCCGCGCTCGAGGCGCTGCCGATCCCGCTGGCGCACCGGCCGGCCATGCGCGAGATCGCCGAGGGGCTCGACAAGAGCCGGATCTGGATCCCGTCGTCGCGCTCGTACGTCGCGGTGTCGCCCGGCGCGGGGCATGAGGTGACCGCCTACTTCAACAAGGGCTTCGTCGACGTCCACCAGGACGGCGGCGGGTACAAGCGCGTCCTGATGGCGGGGTTCTCGGGAACCCAGACCAACTCCTTCGCGCACGCGCCCGACGCCGCCCCGGCGAGCTGCCCGAGCTGCTACATGCAGCTGCCCGCGACCGGTCGGTGCGACGCCTGCGACTGACCGTCGTGGAGGACGTCTCGACCCAGCCGGTGGGCCCGCACAGGATTCTGTGGGGCCCACCGGCTTGTGTCGTTCCGGGCTACGGTGCCGCTACCTCGGCGCGGTCGGGTGCGCTCACGTGCTGCTCGCTCGTGCCAGGGCCGCCCGGGTGTCGGCCGCGACCAGGTCGCCATTCAGGTGGGCACCGGCCATAGCGCCCGCGGCGGCGGACGCGCCGACCTGAGCGGACAGGTCGGTCGCGTTCCCGGCCACCCACACGCCCGGGACGTCGGTGGTCCCGGCCATGCCGGTGACGACGTGGCGACCCATCCCGTTCGGCAGGTCCTGGATCGGTAGCCCCAGGTCCTCCAGGCCGTCGACCCGAGCGAGCATGGTGGTGGCCACCGCGAGCACGCTCCGGGTCACGAGCCGCCCGTCCGCGAGCCGCACGCCCGCGATCCCGCCGTCGTCGGCCGCCTCCACCCGGTCGACGGGTGTGTCGACGACGCGGATGCCGCGCGCGGCGAAGCTCGCCCGGGTGTCGTCGTCGAGCGCGATGCCGCGGGCGAAGTAGACCAGGTCCTCGGACAGCTGACGGAACAGCAGCGCGTGGTGGATCGACGCAGGGCCGACGGCCAGCACGCCGATCGGCTCGTCGCGCACCTCCCAGCCGTGGCAGTAGGGGCAGTGCACCACGCTGTGCCCCCAGTGCTCGGCCAGGCCGGGGACGTCAGGCAGGACGTCCCGCAGGCCGGTGGCGACTAGGAGCCGGCGCGCGTGCAGCGTGGCGCCGTCGGCCAGGGTGACGGTGAAGCGCGGATCGCCGTCGGCTGACGGGTCCGCCGCGGCGGCCTTGACGACCTCGCCGGTCCGGATCGTGCCGCCGTAGCGACGGACCTCGGCCCGGCCCCGCTCCAGCAGCTCGGCCGGGGGAGTGCCGTCCAGGCCGAGCAGCCCGTGCACGCCCTCGGCGGGCGCGTTGCGCGGGGTGCCGCTGTCGATAACGACCACCGAGCGGCGGGACCGGGCCAGCATCATGGCGCCGTTCAGCCCGGCGGCGCCACCGCCGATCACCACGGCGTCGAGGGTGGTGGGCAGCTCGCCGGTGGTGGGCGCGGAACTGGTCGTAGGCATGGTGTGTCCTTTCTGTCGCAGGCCCGGGTTGAGGCCGCACCCGACCGACGCTAGCTGCAAATTGCGGTCAGGGCATAGCATGTTGCTCATGACGCAAGAAGATGGCGAGCTGGACAGCCTGGTACGCAAACGGATCCGCGCTCTGCGCGTGGCGCAGGGCTGGTCCCTGGAGGAGCTGGCGACCCGTGCCCGGGTCAGTCAGTCCACGCTCAGCCGCATCGAGAACGGTCAGCGCCGGCTGGCGCTGGACCAGCTCGTCGTCCTGGCGCGCGCCCTGGACACGTCGCTGGACCAGCTGGTCGAGACGGCCACCGACGACGTCGTCACCAACCCCACGATCGAGGGGCCGCAAGGGGGGATGCGCTGGCCCATCAAGGCCGAACCGGGTATGAGCGTGGTGCGGCAGCGCATGACCAGCCCGGCGCCCGACAGCCCGTCACGACTGCGCGCGCATCCCGGCCGTGAATGGCTGGTCGTCATCTCCGGTACCGCGACCCTGCTCCTGGGCAACCGGCGCTTCCGGATCGAGACCAACCAGGCGGCGGAGTTCCCCACGATGCTCCCGCACGCGATCGGCGCGGAGGGCGGGCCGTGCGAGATCATCGGCATCTTCGACCGCGACGCCCGCCGCGGCCACCAGCGCGGTCAGGACACGGAAAAAGCTGGTCGTCCGGACTGAGCCGGTTGTTACGCTCCGGCGCGTGATCCAGACCGAGGTGGACGGGCTGCCGGTGCGCCTCCGCACGCCGCACGACCTGTCGTTCACTGCCCGCTGGGGCCGGGTGTTCGCCGTGCTCGACCAGCAGGACTCGGGCAACCTCTGCCTGGGCGTCGACGGCCCGGCGGGCCGGGTGTTCGTCAAGTACGCGGGTGCGCCGACGGCGCGGTACGACGGCGTCGGCGAGACCGCGGTCGCGCGCCTGCGCCGGTCGGCCGAGGTCTACCGGGCGCTCGCCCATCCGTCCCTCGTGAGATTGCGGGAGGCCGTCGACGTCGGCGCCGGGCACGCCCTCGTGCTCGACTGGACCGACGCGACGCCCGTCGGCAGGCAGTACGAGCGGTCGCACGTCGTGCGGTCCCTCCCTCTCGAGGCCCGCGCCGACGCCGTCCAGCAGGTCCTCGACTTCCACGTGCACGCCGCGGCGCACGGGTGGGTGGCCGTCGACCTGTACGACAGTTCCGTGCTGCTCGACGCCGACGGCGGCCGGGTCACCCTGTGCGACCTCGACCTCTACGAGCGCGGGCCGGTGGTCAACCGGATGGGCCGGATGTGGGGGTCGACCCGGTTCATGTCGCCCGAGGAGTACCGGCTCGGTGCGCCGATCGACGAGGTCACGAACGTCTTCGCGCTCGGGGCGCTCGCGCACACGTTCCTGGGCGACGACGAGACGAAGTCCCGAGCGACCTGGGCAGGGTCCGACGCACAGTTCGCCGTCGCCGCCCGGGCCACGCAGCCGGAGCGCGGCGCGCGCTGGCCGTCGGTCGCCGCGCTCGCCGACGCCTGGCGGGCGGCGACGCACACCTCGCCGGAGAGCAGGGGCCTGCGGCCCTGACCCGGCGTACCTGGTACGGCGTGTCAGGGCCCCTCGTCGTCGGGCAGGCGGAAGGGGCCGTCGCGCTGCTCACCATCGCGCTCGAACAC
>NZ_JBEZZF010000105.1:0-12571 GCF_040639055.1 Promicromonospora sp. NPDC023987
CGTACCTGGTACGTCGAGTCAGGGCCGCACGACGGTTCTCAACGCCCCAGGATCTCGGTGAGAAACTCGATGGCGGCCGGGTACGCGTCCTTCCGATTGGCGCGCTTGGCAAGACCGTGGCCCTCGTCGTCGTACACCCGCAGCTCGTGCCGGATACCCCGGTCCGCGAGCGCCGCGGCGATCTGTTCCGCCTCAGAGAGCGGGACGCGGGGGTCGTTGGCGCCGTGGATCACGAAGAGCGGTGCGCGGAGCTGCTCGAGGTAGGTGATGGGGGACGCGGTGACGAGGAGGTCGCGGTCGTGCTCGAGGCTGCCGTACTCGCGCTCGCGGGCGGCGCGTCGGTACTCGGAGGTGTTCTCGAGGAAGGTGACGAGCGACGACATGCCGACGATGTCGACGCCGGCGGCCCACAGGTCGGGCTGCATGGTGGTGCCGGCCAGGACCATGTAGCCGCCGTAGGAGCCGCCCCAGAGCGCGCTGCGTTCGGGGTCGAGACCGAGGTCGGGCAGCCAGGCGTGCAGGGCGGCGAGGTCGGCGACCGAGTCGAGGCGCTTGTGGACGTCGTCGAGGCTGACCCAGCGCTTGCCGTATCCGGCGGAGCCGCGGACGTTGGGGACGAGCACGGTGAGCCCGGCGGCGGCGAGCGCCTGGATGACGGGGGAGAAGACGCGGGTGGCTTCGCCCTCCGGGCCGCCGTGGACGACGAGGACGGAGGCGCCGGCGAGGGCTGGGCCGGGTGCGGGGCGATACACGAAGCAGGGCACCTGCTCGCCGTCCGGGGTGGGTACGCGGTGCACGGTGGGTAGCGAGATGGCCAGTCCGGCGGGCACCTGAGCGCGCCCGTCGACCACTGTGGTGGCGTTGCCGGTGGCGGCGTCGACGAGGTGGACGGAGCCGGGGTCGCCGGAGGTGGTGAGATGCACGGCGAAGCGGGAGGAGTCCGGGGCCCAGACGACGGTGGGCATCCCGGCGTCGGGCAGGGTGACGGCACAGCGGTGGGTGCCGTCGGACTCGTGCACGGCCAGGGAGGTGACGCCGTCCTGGTGATGGCCTACGACCATCGCTGTGCCGTCGGGGGAGAGGACGACTTCGAGGTCGTGGTCGTCGGCCTCGACGAGGGTCTGCCAGACGGTGTGGCCGGGACTGCTCTGTCCGGCGGGGCCGCTCGGGTCGGCGCCGCTGCCGGGGGCGGCTGGGGCTCCAGGGCTGACCCGGACGACCGCGGCGAACTCGCGGTCGTGGTCCGACGACATGATCAGCGCTTCGTCGCCCGTGGACCAGGCGACCTGCGAGTGATGGGCGTGCTCGTCCGGGGCGGTGAGCGCGACGGTCTGCTGACCGGAGCTGCCGTCGGCTGTACCGGCCTGGACCGCGACGCCGTCCACGGTGCCGCCTTCCACGGTGTCGCCACGTGCGGTGCCGTCTCGTGCGAGAAGGATCTGCGTCGAGCGTGGCTGGCTGCTGAGCACCGTGATCGCGACGGAGCGCCGGTCGTGGGAGGCGACGGCGGCCGCGAGGTACCCGCCGCCGTCGTACAGCGTGGTCTCCGCGCCGGTCGCCAGGTCGTGGACGACCAGGTCGAACTCGACGCCGTCACGCCGGTTGGTCAGGTAGACCACGGAGTCGGCCGAGACGTCGGCGAGGTCGTGCTTGTGATCGGGGTCGTGGACCAGGGGCGTGAGCTGCTCGACCGTCGCGGGCAGGCGGTCGGGGAGGTGCGCCGGCAGGGAGGCGACCGATGCGTCCGACGCCGCGAGGTCGAGCAGGCTGAGCTGCGTCTGCTCGTCGCCTCCGTTGTCGTGCTGCACCAGCACGCGGCGCGTGCCCGGGACGTAGCGGCCGGAGCAGCGGGACGGCAGCGCGGTGAGCTGGGTCCGGACGCCGTCGGGCGCGATCTCGACGAGCTGCATGCTGCCGGACTCGTCGTTCCCGGCGAGGATGCGGCCCTCCGGGTCGACGTCGAACACCGCCCAGGCGGTCAGGTCGAGCAGTGCGTTGATGATCTCTGGCGCGGAGGTCAAGGATGCAGAAGTCACGCAGGCAACCTAACGGGGGAGCATGGCGGCTGTCCCGGTGCTTCTTCCTGCCCCCTGGCTATCGGCCGGATCGAGAGGACCGCGTCAGCGAGAGCATGCGCCTGACGGCCCGGAGAAGTGACCGGAGCTCGGCGTGGTTGGGGCGGACGCCCAGCCGGGCGTACAGCATCACGTTGCCGTACTCGGCCATGCGCACGATCTTGCCGTCGGTGACGTCGAACCGAGTCAGGTAGGTGTTGCGGTAGGGCGCGCCGGTGCGGGCGACGGCCATGTCACCGGTGCCGAGGAAGAAGACCTCGCGGCCGGCGGGGCTGCCGGTCCACCGGTGGTTGCGCCAGACCAGCGGGTCGAACTTGTCGAAGATGCCCCTGGTGTACCCGAGTACCTCCTCCCTGCCGCTCACGTCTGCGACGCAGAGACCCCTGCGACGACCGGCGATGATGTCCGCGGCACCCTGGTCGCTGGTCACCACGTTGGAGTGCATGAAGAGCTGCTCGGCGTCCTCCCTGAGGGTGTCCTCGACGGCGTCGATGTCCTTCGCCTCGACGGCCCTGATGAATTCCTTGGCAGTCTCCAGCGTCGAGCGGGTGCTCGCTGTACCGGTCATATCTCCTCCGATGGTTCTGGTGCCGCGGAAAGCGGTACACCATCGAGGATGCAAGGCTCCGCGACATGGAGGAATGCCGCGCTGAAACTGGTACTGCCAGGGTCACCACGGAGGAAGGAGGTGTGCGTCCTGGGGAAGAATGGGCCCATGGCGAGCAATGATCGGAGCGGTCTGGCGCACTACTTGAGACAGCGCAGGGCGGCGATGACGCCGCCGGACCTGCACGGTCAACCCAGAAGTTCCCGGCGGCGGGTGGCAGGGCTCCGCAGGCAGGAGATGGCCGATCTGACGGGGATCTCCGTGGAGTACTACACCCGTCTGGAACAGGGCAAAGCTCCTCGACCGTCGCGTGAGATCCTCACGGCTCTGGCGCAAGGCTTCGCTCTGACAGGGCCGGAGCGCGGCCACCTGTTCCGGCTGGGAGGCGAGTCTCCGCCTGAGCTACCCACCCCCGGCTCGGTCGTCCGCCCTGGCCTGCTGCGGATGCTCAAGGGACTGGACGAGACGATGCCGGTCACGGTCCATGACGGTCGGCTCGACCTCCTGGCCCGCAACAAGCGCGCAGCTGAGCTGCTGCCGCCCGCTGACGGGACCGGCCCCTTCGCGCGCAACCTCGCTTACCAGGCTTTCGCGACCACCGTCCTCACCGACCTGCTCGGTGACAGTGCTGAGCAGTTCCTGCGCGTCGCGGCCGCTGAGCTGCGCACCGCGCTGAGCCGATACCCCGAGGACGGCTACCTCCGCAGCATGCTCGCGGAGCTCACCGCTACCAGCCCGGTCTTCCGCGACTACTGGGAGCGCGGTGAGGTCATCGCGCCGCGGTCGGCGACCAAACAGCTGCACCACTCCACCTACGGCCGGGTCAGCTTCGACATCGAGCTCCTGCACGACCCGGAACGAGACCACTGGGTCATGCTCTACACACCCCGCGACGACGCCTGATCTCGAGGCGGGTCTACCGCCGGGACCCGAGCTGCTCGACGTAGTGCGGGTTGTACATCACCCCGAGCACGTTGCCGAACGGGTCCACCACCGAGGCGGTGACGAAACCGAGGTCGCCGCGCGCGGTGACGGGCTGGAACTCGGTGGCGCCCAGCTCCAGCAGGCGCGCCACCATGCCCTCCAGGTCGTCGACGTGCCAGTACATCAGCGCCCCTGCCGGCTCGGCGGGCAGACCCGGCGGCGCGAACGCACGGCTCACGATTCCGAGCTCGGCCTCGTTGTCACCGATCCGGAACTCGGCGTAGGCAGGTGCACCGTCCGGGCCGGGACGCTGGAAGTACGGCTCGACACCGAGCAGCTCGGTGTACCAGGCGGCGGCCGCGGCGACGTCGTCGGCCCAGTAGTTGATGGTGGCGAATCCTCGAAGGTTCATCAGGCCATCACAGCACCACTCACTGACACTGCGGCGCCCTGGTGCACCCCGGGGCGCCGGCGCCGCGTCAGCCGCCCGACACCTCGGTAGGCACCTCGCGGCTCGACCGGTCGGCCGCCGTCGTCCCGGCTGCTGCCAACGCCTCCCGCAGCCCGGCCGCCGTTCCCTCGGCCTGCGACTGCGCGGCCAGAGCGACCACGCGCGCACGCTCCGACTCGGCAGCCTGCGCCCGGGCCGACTCCAGCCCCTCACGCAGTGCGGACAGCTCGCCCTCGAGCCGGGCGACCGACGCTTCCGCGGCCGACCGGGCCGCCGCGGCGTCGGCGCGATCCCGGTTCGCCTGAGCGAGCTCGTTCCGCGCGGCCTCGAGCGCCCCACGCACGTCGGCCAGGGACTCCCGCAGCCCGACCGCAGCACCGTCCGCCTGCGCGCGGGCCGCCTCGGCGTCGGACCGGCCGCGTTCGGCCGACGCCGAGGCGGCCCGCTCCTGGTCGAGCTCGTCCCGCACCGCGTCGAGTGCCTGCCGTGCCGCCGCAACGTCACCCTCGAGACGCGCCGACGCCGCGACGGCGTCCGCCCGTTCCTTCTCCGCGGCCGTGCGCTCCTCCTCCGCGGAGCGGACGTGCTCGCGCGCCTGTTCGAGCACCGCACGGCACTGCGCGAGCTCCGCGTCGGCCTCGTCCACGCGCGCAGCCAGGGCGTCCGCCTCCCCGACGACGGCGGTCAGCGCCTCGTCCTGCGCGGCGGCCGCAGCCTCGTGCTCGGACCGGGCCACTTCGACCGCCGCACCCCACAGGGCGTCGAGGCCCCGATCCACCAGCGCCGTGACCGCCGGAGGCAGATCGGGGAGCGCCGACCGGGCCTCGTTCTCCGCCGCCTGGGCGTCCCGCCACTCCCGCAGGTACCTCGTCGCGGCGGCGTTGGAGCAGCCGGCGCGCTCGCGCACGTTCGTCACCGTGACCGCGGCGCCCTCCGCCGTCAGCGTCTCGGCAGCCTGGAAGACCCGTTCCTTGTCCCGCACGTCGTTCTCCGCTCCGTCAGTCTCACCATGTCGTAGTAGTACCAGTCGGAACGCAATACTACTCCTACTCGGCGCCTCGCAAAGTACGCACCCGCTTTCCTGAAGCGGGTGCGTACTAGCCCCATGGATGGTACAAACAAGCCGGTTAAGCGCTCGAAGGTTCGCCCAGAACTGGGTTGTATGAGCACATGGTGAGCACGAAGAACATCGGGCGCGGCGGTGCGAACGTCCCGTCCTCACCTCAGGTGTCCTTCGCCATCTAACTTGGCACTTCGGTCACTTAACTTGTCTCTTCGTCGACTTCCGCCATTTAACGTCTGGGTGTGCTCACCCGCGGATCACCGGCCCTCGCCGCTGTGCCGCGCCGTCTCGGAGTACCGCTCTCGTACCGGACGGTGGAAGCGAAGCAGGTTACAGAGGATCTGTCGGACGCGTGGGCGCGACCGTTCGAGGCGCTGCCGCCGGTGCGAGACGTGGTCCAGTACAAGGGGCAGCGGAACTTCACCGGCGCGTGGTGGTGCGCGACCACGCGCAGCCATGTCGGCTTCGAGTCGTGGCTCGAGCGTGACCACGTCATGCTCCTGGATTACGCCAGGGCAGTCGTGAGGATCGCTTCGCAGCCGTTCTGCGTAGCGGTGGAGACGGACAACGGTCCGCGCCGCCACGCGCCGGACTACTTCGTCCGGAACGCTGACGGCTCGGCCACCGTGGTCGACATTCGTCCCGACGAACTTGTGGGCGACGATGCCTTCGTTTTCAGGGCCACGGCGCAGGCGTGCTCACTGGTCGGCTGGAGCTACCGCAGGCTCGGCCGACCGGCGCCTGTGCTGGCGGAGAACCTCCGCTGGCTCGCGGGCTACCGTCATACACGCTGCGCCAGGTCGGACCTGCTGCCGCGGGTGTCCGAGATGACGAGACTCCCGGTGCCCCTTGGGAGGTAGCCAGAGCACTCGGCGACCCGGTTTTGACGCTCCCGGCCTTGTTCCACCTGCTGTGGCGTCACGACCTGGAAGGGGACATCGAGTCGGCCCGGCTGTCGATGAACTCCTTGGTAAGGGCCTGCGCCTCAGAGCGGGCCAGCCGGTCGAGTTTCGGGACGACCAAGGTGTCGCCGACCCGGACCACGGCCAGCGCCTGGTCGAGGCCGAGGCGGGCACGGTTGGTGCCGGTTCACACTACGCACCGGTTGGGTCCTGCCGCGCGGCTGGCGAAACCCTAGAACGTCTCGATCCAGAACCTGCCGGCCGCGACGAACGCCGCGAGCAGGCCGAGCACGAGCGGCGGAATGAACTGCTCCTTGCGTCGGACGTGCACGACGATCGCGCCGATCATCGTCAGGAGCAGACCAGTTGCCGCAGTCGGGACCAGCCACGTCGCCCACGAAATGAACGCGGGAGCAATCAAGCCGATCGCGCCGAGGATCTCGAGGGTGCCGATCGTCCTGATCTGGGCGTCGGAGAACTCCTCGACGTACGTCATGCCCTTGTCGTAGAGCTTCGTCCTCGGTGTGACGAGCTTGGTGACTCCCGCTCCCAGGAAGGCCAACGCGAGCAGTCCGGCCACGATCCACAGTGCAATGTTCATTGCGATTCCTCTCAAACTTGATGATTCAAGAAAGTGGCTATGCTGACCGCCGGTTCAGCTCGTCATCGCCGCGCCGCCGCATCGGCGTCGTCCACCTGGAACAAGGTCCCCCAACGGGACTTCGTGGCCTTTGGGTCACCGGCGATGCCGCCGATCTCGTGGCCATCCGGTCTGCGCAGGATCGTGAAGTCGAGCTCGGGCATGTCCGGGTTGGCATCCAACGTGTAGCCGAAGACCGCGACGTAGAAGTCGCGCGCGGGCCCGGGCTCCGCGATGACCAGGTCGTTGTGGAGCAGGGCGTTCGGCTCGTTGACGATCTCGCAGCCGATGTGGGCACCGGCCTGCCACAGTCCACACTGCGCACCGGTGGTGTCCTTGATGATCGCCGTCCGCCCCAGTCCAGCACGTCCATCGGACCGGTGATGATCGAGCCGCCCGCGTCCCGCGCTCGGGCGGCCGCGGCGTCACAGTCATCCGTCGCGAAGTAGACGTTCCACCAGAAGTCCGTGGCGTCGGGATCGGGGTTCGGCCTGATGGCCGCGACGGGTCTGCCCCGTAGCAAGCACTGGGTGTAGTGGCCGTACTCCGCCGGTCCCACATCGAACTCCCAACCGAACAACGCGCCGTAGAAGGTCATCGCTCGGTCGAGATCCGGGATGCCCAGGTCGATCCAGGTCGGTGTGCCAGGCGGCTGCGTGGTGGTCAGCTCGCTCATCGTCTCTCCTTGTCGTGTCCCCATCTTGTCCCGCATGACCCCGGAACCTTAAGAGGTCATGTCGCCCGCGTTCACGGACGCCGCTCCTTCTTCGAGGTCGACGACCTCCAGCGCGGCAGCGATGTCAGGGTGATCCTGGGGCGAGAGCGGCTTGATCTCCCGGGAGGCGCCTTTCTGCACGCAGGCTTAGTTCGCTGCTGGCGTCGTGACGACTTCCCGGGGTGAATCCGTGCGCTGGCTGCCCAGACGAGCTCGCGGCAAGGTCCGCGTCATCGGCGCACCCGTCATGGGGAAGGGATCGCAGGCGTGCAGATCGCGTTCGCGCCAACACGCGGCGAGACTCCGGAACTCAGGAGTCGCCGCTCACCGACCGATGCTGACGTGGCCGATGGGCCTGCGTTCCGAAGCGACCCACGGTCGCGACCTGATCAGTCGACGGGTTACTGGTTGAAGAACGTCTTCAGTACACGGGCCATGAGTTCGGGGGCGACGACGTGTCCCTGCCCGTCGAGCGTGTGTCGTTCGGTCTGGGGGGTGGCAGCGGCTATCGCTTTCGCGGCGCGGTCGAAGAAGTCGGTCGGGAGGCCCGCCATCTGGGGCTCGGTGATCGGACCCTCGGTGGTCACCAGGACCGACTGAGTGATGCGGGCAAGTCGGTTCGTGGGGATGTTGTAGTCATTGAGGACCACGGCGTCCTTGACGAGCGTGTGGGCGAGCGCGACGGACGAGGCCCAGAGCGGGTGTTGTTTGCCAGCCGCGATGTCCGCGTCGGGTCCGCCGGTAAGCCTCACGAACAGTTCCAGGAGTTCCTCGTCCCGGCCGGCTTTGTAGGCCTCGTGGGTGTCCGCGAGGTACTGGTTGAACCTCGGCCGCAGGTCGTCCCCGATCGCGTACGGCACATCCCACACCGCGATCTTGTCGATCGCCGAACCTGCCGCTGCTGCCTCCAGCGCGAGGGCGCCGCCAGATGAGGCGCCGTACACGTGAGCTGAGCCGCCGGCTGTCGCAATCAGCGCGTCGAGGTCTTCCACCTCCCGTGCCAAGGAGTACGGCGGTGTATTTCCGCTGGCGCCCCGGCCGCGTCGTGCGTAGTTGTAGACCGTGAAATGGTTGGCAAGGAGCCGGGCCAGCGGCGCGTTCTCTGCGCCGTCGTCTAGGGTGCCGCCGACGAGGATCACCGCCGGGCCAGTGCCTTTTCGGTCGTAGGCGATCCTCGTACCGTCGGCGGACGTCACACGAAGTGTCATCTCGTTCACTGCTTCTCTCCATTTCTCGATGCGTGGTCGTCACCGTCGGAGCATGTCGACCAGGATTGAGTTACGTGGGCTGCCCCCTCCGTCACTTGCACTTCGGGCCGGTTTCGGGAGTTCCGGACTTGGTACCGGTGATGGCGTTGGCCGAGTGGGCCGGGTTGTCGGAGTTGATTTCGACCAAGTGCTCGCGGCAGCGGCATCTACTTCTTGTTGCGGTAGAGGACCATGGTGATGGGACCGAACACCGCGACGAGAAGTACGGACGAGACGAGCACCCAGCCGATCTCCCCGGCGGGCACCGAGCCGTGCATCAGGCCGCGTACCACGGTCGCCAGGTGGGTGATCGGGTTGACCTCGACGACCGCCTGCAACCACCCGGGCATCGTCTTCGGGTCCACGAAGATGTTGCTCACGAACGTCAGCGGGAACATCACCATCATGCTGACCCCCGCCACCGAGTTCGGCGTGCGCAGGATCAGGCTGAGCATCGTCCACAGCCACGACAGGCAGAACGAGAACACCAGCAGCAGCACCACCGAGAGCACTACCCCGACGGCGCCACCCTCCGGCCGGAACCCTAGGACCAGGCCGAGCGTGATCACGATCGCCGACCCGATCGAGTAGCGCACCAGATCGCCGAGCAGGGCGCCGACCAGCGGGGATGGTCGCCACACCGGAAGTGACCTGAACCTGTCGAACACCCCCTTCTGGATGTCGGTGTTCAGCGTGATGCCGGTGTTCATGGTGATCATGACGTTCGCCTGCACCAGGATGCCGGGCAGTAGGAACTGCAGGTACGCCTGTGTCGATCCGGCGAGCGCGCCACCGAACAGGTAGGTGAACATCAGCGTGAACATGATCGGGAACATGGTCACGTCGACGAGCTGCTCGGGCACGTGTTTGATCTTCAGCAAAGCGCGCCAGCCGAATGTCAACGAGGTGCTCACCGGACCGGGGCGAGACGGCCGCTCGCCGGCCGACAGCACACTGCGCAGCGCGTCCTCGGTGACCGGCGCCGACGCCTGCTCCGCGGACGTGGCATTCATGCGGCATCCTCCTCGGGTGTCTTCTCGGCGGCGTGTCCGGTCAGGGCGAGGAACACCTCGTCCAGGCTCGGCTGACCGAGCGCGAACTCGGTGACGTCGATGCCGCTGCGGGACAGTTCGGCCAGGGAACGGGCGACCCGTTCGGGGTCGGAGATCCTTGCGGACAGCGCGGCCGGGTCAGCGGAGGGCTCGACCGGCACCTCGAGGACGCCGGCGAGGACCCGTTCGGCCTCGGCCCGCTGCTCGGGCGCACGTAGCCGTACGTGCAGCGAGCCGGCGCCGACCGATGCCTTGAGCTGGCCGCTCGAGCCCTCGGCGACCACCTTCCCGTGGTCGATCACCGCTATCCGGTCGGCCAGCTGGTCGGCCTCGTCGAGGTACTGCGTGGTCAGCAACACGGTGGTGCCCTCTGCGACCATGCCCCTGACGATCTCCCAGACCTGGTTCCTGCTGCGCGGGTCGAGCCCGGTCGTGGGCTCGTCGAGGAAGATCAGTTCGGGGGTGACGACCAGGCTCGCCGCGATGTCGATGCGCCGGCGCATCCCGCCGGAGTACTTCTTCACCTGCCGGTCGGCCGCCTCGGCAAGACCGAACGCGTCGAGCAGGTCGGCCGCCCGCTCCCTGCCTCGGCGGCGTGAGTAGCCGAGCAGCCTGGCGAGCAGCAACAGGTTCTCCACCCCGGTGAGGTCCTCGTCGACCGACGCGAACTGCCCGGTGAGGCCCACCCTGCTCCGCACCGCCCGGGCGTCACGCACGACGTCGTAGCCGAGCACTTGCGCCTCTCCGGCGTCAGGGCGCAGGAGCGTGGCCAGCATGCGGATCGCGGTGGTCTTGCCCGCCCCGTTCGGACCGAGCACGCCGTACACGCCCCCAGCGCTCACAGCCAGGTCCACACCGGCGACCGCGTGGGTCTTGCCGAAGCTCTTCTTCAACCCGCTCGTCTCGATCGCGAGCTTTCCCATGGGGTCGACACCTTCTCTCGGTGTTCCGAACGGATTAGTTGAGCACGGTGCGCGGCCAGCGCCTCGGCGAGTGGGGCGTTCTCCGTTCCGTCGTCGAGACCGCCGCCGACCAGGATCATCGGGGGCCCGTCGCTGTGCCGTGTGTAGCCGATGACGGTGCCGTCGGCGAATGTCACAGTATTCACACTCCTAATGTAGGAGCATCCACACCTGTTGTGCAAGTACACTCGGGTGCATGAGCAAGAAAAGGATGTTCGACGACCCCTGCGGCATCGCGCGAGCGCTGAACGCGGTCGGCGAGCGGTGGGCGTTGCTCGTCGTGCGGGAACTGGTCTTCGGCCCGAAGCGCTACTCCGACCTGCACCGCGGGCTGCCGCAGATGAGCCAGAACGTCCTCGCGCAGCGGTTACGCGAGCTCGAAGCCGACGGCCTGGTGCGGCGAAGGCGCCTGGGACCGCCTGCGCCCGCCGCCGTGTACGAACTCACCGAGCGCGGGCAGGAACTGGAGCCCGTGCTCCGCGCGCTCGCCCACTGGGGCAGCCGCGCACCGCTGCCCGAGGACGGCGCGGCGGAACTGAGCGTCGACGCGCTGCTGTTCGCTCTGCGCGCGACCTTCGATCCGGCACTGGCGGGTGAGCTGTCGCTGCGCTGCCAGCTGGACGTCGCGGGCGACCGGTTCCGCATCACCGTTGCGGGCGGGCGCCTCGAGTTGGACCGCGGTGAGCACGCCGAACCCGATGCGTGGCTGACCGTGCCGGAGGCGGCGACATTGCGCGATCTGGTGTTCGCCGGTGCGGCGCTGCACGACGCCGTCGAGCGGGCAGACACCGAGGTGGCGGGCGATACCGCGCGGCTCGCCGCACTGCTGCGCTGCTTTCCCGCAGCCGTGCGGTATCCGGCGCCACAGGACCCCGGGCCGCCGGATCCCGTGTCGCCGGGCCCCGTTTCACCTGGCCCCGGGTCACCGAACGCCGAACCCCCGGATCCCGCCGTCAGCGCAGGAAGTCGTCGGGGGTGAGCGGCAGTCCGCGGACCCCAGACACCGGTGGCAAGTTACGCCGGCCGACAGTTCAGACTCCGCGGGCTCGCGGAACTCATCGCCGAGACGACGACGCACCACTTGGATAGCGACCCGCAGCTCAACGCCTGGCGCTGGTCCACGACCGAGCATGATCGACTTGTTGCAGTAGCCCATCCTTTGCGGGACGGCATCGACTCGCACTGTCAGGCCACGAACGCGGTCGCCATGAGCGGCGGATTCGTCGTGATGGCCGATCTGGAGGGCAACGAGTTACCCCTGGCCTGAGCAGACCGGCCGACGTCGTGACCGCATCTGCGATGAGAACCCCGGGCGTGCAGTAGTCGTAACAGCATGACAACCAACCGGGAGGTGCTTCAACGATAAAGATCACAGTGTGGATCGTCTCGGCGCTGTTGGCGCTGGCGTTCCTCGGTATTGGCCTTTTTGAAGCTGGTCGTGTCGACCACTGACCTGGAATCGATGACCGAAGGTGTGCCCGTCGTCCTGTTGCGCATCGCGGGTGTCGCGGAAGTGCTCGGGACCGTGGGATTGATCGCCCCGGCCGCCACCAGAATCCTGCCGCGACTCACCCCCATCGCCGCCAGCGGTCTTGTCGTGACGATGATCGGAGCGACCATTACGAACATCATCATCGGCGAGTACGCCCTGGTGGCGCAGACGGTGTTGATAGGGGCGCTCGCTGGTTTCGTGGCCTGGGCGCGGTTCGGTCACTATGCCATCGCGCCCAAGGCGACCTGAACATCGAGTACGTGGGTATGGGACCTACGGTGACCTGGCGCGAACGGTGCAGACGGGAGGAAATCCTGCTGCGGGGAACGGCGACTCTGGCGGCCCATGAGGCGCCCGGGGTTTTTCGGACAGTTGGCCCCAAGATATAATTCTTGGGATTAACTGAAGGGAATACCCCGTTGGCTGCAAATAAATATTCTC
>NZ_JBEZZF010000106.1:0-12168 GCF_040639055.1 Promicromonospora sp. NPDC023987
CCTCCCTCGACGTACCTGGTACGTCGAGTCAGGGCCGCAGGCCGTCTTCCTGGACGCGCTGGGGTTGTCGGGCCGCCGCCCGGAGCCACGCGATCAGCTCGTCCGCCGTCTCCGGGACCCGGAGCCCGGCCGTCAGCGCCGGAGCGCCCCGCGGTCCCAGGACCGCGCGCAGCAGGGCTTCCCCCGCCAGCCCGACCTCGCCGAGCAGCTCGATCTCGCGCTCGTTCACCCCGACCGGCGTCGGCCCGTTGCCCATGTCCGTGCCGTAGACGAGCGTGCCGCCCGCCGCGACGAACCGGCGCGCGTTGTCGAGCGCCAGCTCCAGGGCGACCGGCCGGCCGGGCCGGTAGTGGATCGCGAAGGTGGAGATCCAGGTCATGTGCGCGGCACGGGCGACCAGCTCGGGCGACAGCGGTTCGGTCCAGGGTACGTGCACCAGCGTGTCCGCACCCGCGTCGACGGCGCGCTCGGCCTGGCCGGCGCCCTCAGCGTGCACGACGACGGGCAGCCCGCCCGCGTGCGCCTCCGAGACCAGCGCGCGCAGGACGTCGTCGGGCAGCAGGGCCATGCCCGCGTGCAGGGCGACCTTGACCGCGAACCCGCCCCCGGCGACCACGTCAGCCACCGCTTCGGCGGCCTCGCGCAGCGTGGCGACAGGCCGCACCGCTGCGTCGGGCGCCCACGAACGCCCGCTCGGATAACCGCCGGGCGCGGTATGGAACGGCCCCACGTACCGCACCCGGACGCCCGACGGCGGGGTGGCCGCCCAGGCGGACGCCTCGCGCGGGTCCCAGCCCAGGTCGTGCACCTCGGTGACCGGGCCGTCGGCGAGGAGCGCCCGGTCGACGAGGCCGAGGTGCACGTGCCGGTCGACGACGCCGGGGAGCGCCACGTCCGGCACGCCGTCACGCACCGAGCGGGCCGTCGATCTCGGTACGCACCGAGATGAGCTCGGGGAAGAACGTGAGGTCCAGGGCACGCTTCAGGAAGCCGACGCCGCTGGAGCCGCCGGTGCCGGTCTTGAAGCCGATGGTGCGCTGCACCGTGCGCAGGTGGCGGAACCGCCAGAGCTGGAACGCGTCCTCGATGTCGACCAGGTCCTCGCACGCCTGGTACAGCTCCCAGTGGGCGTGCGGGTCCTCGTAGATCGTCTTGAAGACGGCGATCAGCTCCGGGTGCTCGACCCAGGCCTCCGTGACGTCGCGGTCCAGGATCCCGGCCGGGACGTCGTGGCCGCGCCGGGCCAGCAGGCGCAGGAACGCGTCGTAGACGGTGGGCTCGCCGAGCAGCGTCTCCAGCTGCGCGTGGATCTCGGGCTTGTCCCGGAAGACCTGGAGCATCCCCGCGTTCTTGTTGCCCAGCAGGAACTCCACGGCACGGTACTGGTGCGACTGGAAGCCGGAGGACTGCCCCAGCGAGTCCCGGAACTCCGCGTACTCGCTCGGGGTGAGGGTGGCCAGCACCGACCACTGCTCCGTGATCGTGCGCTGGATGTGCTTCACCCGGGCCAGGCCCTTGAGCGCACGCGACAGGTCGTCGGTGTCGAGAAAGCCCCGGACGGCACGCAGCTCGTGCACCACGAGCTTGAGCCACAGCTCCGTGGTCTGGTGCTGGATGATGAACAGCAGCTCGTCATGGTGCGGAGGATCGCTCACCGGGTGCTGCGCCGAGAGGAGCTCGTCGAGCCCGAGGTAGGAGCCGTAGTCCATCTCGTTGCGGAAGTCCGTGCGGATGGAGGCCTCGATGGGCCGGGTGTTACCAGTCACCTATGGAGCGTAACCCCGCGCCCCGCGGTGTCGGCATGGCCCCAGGTCAGGCCGCTCGGGCCTCGTCACCGTTCGGGTTCTCGAAGGCCTCCGCCATCAGCGCGATCTCCTCGGGCGGCAGCGACATCTCGCGGGCGATCCGCGTCCAGCCCGACGTCGCCGCGGCCACCTCGCCGAGCACCCGCCGGGCGTCGTCCGGCCGGAGGCCGTAGGAGTCCGCCGTGGCCAGCAGCACCCGCACGTCCCGGTCGATGCGGTTCCCGCCGGGGCGCAGCGGCGTCGACTCGGCGACGGCGAACGGGTTCGGGTTCACGTCGAACAGGGGCGACAGGGACCAGCCGTCCGGACGACGGAGAAACCCGTGGTTCTTCATGTGGTCGTCCACGTTGCGTACGAGCAGCGTGAAGGCGACCCGGCGGAACAGATCGTGCCCGTCCGTGGCCGGCCGCCCCGAGTGGTCGGCGAGCGTCTCCGCGAGCGTCCGGTAGTCGATGACCTCGAAGAATGCCTTCTGCGTGAGGCTGTCGGCGGACAGAAAGCCGATGCGCCCGCCGCTTCCACCCCACGAGGCGTCCTCGCTTCGCTGCGGGTCCTCGCGGGGACCCCGGAGAACCGGCCGCCGGTCGAACCGGCGGGTCAGCAGGATGGACCGCGCCGGGCCGATGCGGTGCAGCCTCGCCACCGGCACCTCGATGCCCGCGTTCGAGGCGAGCCGCAGTGTCAGGTACTCCCAGGCCTGGACGTCCCACCGGTCACCACCCTCGGGCAGCTTCGCCATCCACAGGTCGCCCGCGCTGTCCCGCACGGTCACCTTGGGCCGCGCTCCACCCATCGAGGTGCCTGCCGCGACCAGGAGCCGCACGTCCTTGTCGGTCTCCCGGTGCTGCGCGACGGCGTCCGCGGCGTCGGTCAACGACGGCAGGTCCACCAGGTCGGGGACCTCCGCCCGCGGCGGCCCCAGGAAGGTCTTGCCGTCGTCCAGTGAGAAGCGCAACGCCCCCAGGCGGGTCTCGTCCTGCACGCCGAGCAGGAAGTCCACCTCGGTGAGCGTCGTGAACCCGCGGCCCTCCGTACGAGCCGCCCGCCGTTCCGCGTGGAACAGCAAGGTCCGGCCCCACTGGTCGGGCTGGCAGTCCGCGAGGACGCCGAACAGCGGACGGTCGCTGCCCGAGGGGATGTTGCCAGGGGTCAGCGGCAGCTCAGGGCAGAGGGCGTACGCGCGCGGATCACGCAGGTAGGCGGCGTCGTAGCGGAAGGTGCAGCCCACCAGGGCGCCACCGCGATTGAGGTGCATGTCGAGGTCACCGGCGCGGGCCTGTCCACCGCCTGGCAGCTCGACCTCGACGTGTATCGACATGCGGCTCACCCTCTCAGCTGGGCACTCTCACCCGTTGTGGCAGGGCACGTTCCGCGTGGAACCTGCCCATCTCGGTCGTCAGCGGGTCACTCGCGCCGACGACGGCGTCCGCCACCCCGAGCACCCGCAGCACCGCGAACGTGTTCTCGAGACTGACCGTTCCGGTGCCCGTCTCGATGGCACGCAGCGTGGTGCGCGTGATGCCCGCGCGGTCGGCGACGAGCTGGGCCGTGAGGCCGTGGATCTTGCGCCAGGCACGGACGTGGTCGCCGAGTGCGGCGAGGTCGCGCTGGGTACGAAGGGACGTTCTGGCCATGACTGCTCCTTTCGGTTACCAGGCTAACCGACGAGCTACCTAATGGTCACTGAGCTGACCACTATTTCTGTCCGCCGTAGATGAGATGGCAGAGGTCCGGGACCGACCCGGGTCGCCGCCACCGGCAGCAGAACGGGCCGCCCCACGATGTGGGACGGCCCGTCAGGCGTGAAGTTCAGCGGTGCGTCAGCCCTGCGGCTGGTTGTTGATGGTGGCCTTCTCGATCGCGCCGGCCGAGAGATCGTGCTTCTTGAGGATCTCGGCGTAGGTACCGTCGTCGATGATGCTCTGCACCGCCGCCTGGTAGGCGCGCACCAGCTCGACGTCGCCCTTCAGGAACACGAAGCCGAGCGGCGTCGGGTTGATGATCTCGGTGTTCGCCACCTCGAAGATGTCGCCGGAGCCGACCTGCTTCGCGTTGTAGGCGCCGGTGGACCACTGGGTGAGCTCGGCGTCCGCCTTGCCCTCCTGGACATGCGCGAGCGCGTCGGCGTCGGTGTCGAACTGGACCACCTCGACCGGCTTGTCCTGGCACTCCGCAGCGTTCAATCCTGCGAGCGCCTCTTCCTGAGTTGATCCGGTCAGCACAGCCACCGTGCGCCCGCAGAGGTCCTTGAGGTTCTTGATGCCCTCGGGGTTGCCGGCAGGGACCATGATCGCGTCGCTGTCGTTGTAGTAGTCCACGAAGTCGTAGTCGGCCTGTCGTTCTGCCGTGTCCGACATCGCCGCGGCGATCACGTCGACGTTGCTCGCGTACAGCTCGCCCAGCAGCGAGTCGAACAGCATGTCGTGGAACGTGTACTTCAGACCCAGCCGGTCCGAGGCGGCGTCGAACAGGTCGATCTCGAACCCGACGATGCGGCCTGCCTCGTTCGTGTACTCGAAGGGCGGGTAGCCCGACTCCGTACCGACCGTGATGCGTGTGGACTCGGCGAGCAGCTCGCCGGGCAGCATGGCGCGCAGCGCCGGATCTACCTCGACCGCCTGCTCGGCGGCCTCCGCCGGCTCGTCCGAGCTGGTCGAGCAGCCGGTCAGCAGCGCTCCGAGCGCGGCTGCTGCCGCGATCGAGCCGATGACCGCACGCGCGCGGTGTCCGAGAGCCATGCGGGGTCCTCCACACAAAAAAGACATGATGAGCGAGTTACGCGGGTGGAGCCTATACGCTCCTGATGAGTTGCTGTGAATCCGAGTTTCACCTACGCCCACCGTGAGGGATGCTGCGAGGTGGGCGCTCAGTCAGGAACTGGTGCCGACCTTAGCCGCAGCCCCCACATCAGCCAGAATCACCGCATCGATGAGGCCCCGCGCCCACTCGAGCACCTCGGTCCCGCGCAGCGGCCGCCCGCCGATCCGCGCGGTCGTCGGGAACGGCACGAGGATCGCCCGGATGGCGGGCTTGAGGATCGTTCCAGGGTAGAGCCGCTTCAGCCGCAGCTGCGCCGACTCGGGCAGGTTCAGGGGCGCGAACCTGATGAACTTGCCCTGCGCCGTGATGTCTGTCAGCCCTGCCTCGCGGACATGGTTGCGGAAGCTCGCGACGTCGAACAGGGCGTCCGCAAGGTCGGGCAGGGCGCCGTAACGGTCGGTGAGCTCGGCACGCACCTCGTCCAGCGCGCCGGTGTCGTGCGCCGTCGCGATCTTCTTGTACGCCTCCAGCCGCAGCCGCTCGGTGGCGATGTAGGACTCGGGGAGGTGTGCGTCGACGGGCAGCTCGATGGTGACCTCTGGCGCCTCCTCCTCGGCATCGCCGCGGAAGGCGGAGACCGCCTCCCCCACCATGCGCACGTAGAGGTCGAACCCGACGCCGGCGATGTGGCCGGACTGCTCGCCGCCGAGGAGGTTGCCCGCGCCACGGATCTCGAGGTCCTTCATGGCGATCTGCATGCCCGCGCCGAGGTCGGTGTGGGCGGCCATCGTGGCGAGCCGGTCGTGCGCCGTCTCGGTGAGCGGCTTCTCCGGCGGGTACAGGAAGTAGGCGTACGCGCGCTCGCGCCCGCGGCCCACGCGGCCACGGAGCTGGTGCAGCTGGGACAGGCCGAGCATGTCGGAGCGCTCGAGGATCAGGGTGTTGGCGTTGGAGATGTCCAGGCCGGTCTCGATGATCGTGGTGCAGACCAGGACGTCGAGCTCCTTCTCCCAGAAGGCGCGGATGACCTGGTCGAGCTGGTGCTCGCTCATCTTGCCGTGGGCCACCCCGATGCGGGCCTCCGGCACCAGCTCGTTCAGCCGGGACGCCGTGCGCTGGATGGTCTCCACCTTGTTGTGCACGTAGAAGACCTGCCCCTCGCGCAGCAGCTCGCGGCGCAGCGCGGCGGCGATCTGCTTCTCCTCGAAGGCGCCCACGTAGGTGAGCACCGGGTGCCGCTCCTCCGGGGGCGTGGCCAGCGTGGACATCTCGCGGATGCCCGTCACCGCCATCTCGAGCGTGCGCGGGATGGGGGTGGCGGACATCGCCAGCACGTCCACGTTGGTCCGTAGCTGCTTGAGCGTCTCCTTGTGCTCGACGCCGAAGCGCTGCTCCTCGTCGACGACCACCAGGCCGAGGTCCTTGAACACGACCGAGCCCGTGATGAGCCGGTGGGTGCCGATGACGACGTCGACGCTCCCGTCCTTGAGTCCGGCGAGCGTCTCCTCGGACTCCTTGGCGGACTGGAAACGGCTCAGCGCCCGCACGTTGACGGGGAACCCGGTGTACCGCTCGGAGAAGGTCTCGAAGTGCTGCTGCACCAGGAGTGTCGTGGGCACGAGGATGGCGACCTGCTTGCCGTCCTGCACCGCCTTGAACGCCGCCCGGATGGCGATCTCCGTCTTGCCGTACCCGACGTCGCCGCACACCAGGCGGTCCATCGGTACGGACTTCTCCATGTCGGCCTTGACCTCGTCGATCGTGGCGAGCTGGTCCGGGGTCTCGACGTATGCGAAGGCGTCCTCGAGCTCACGCTGCCACGGGGTGTCCGGGCCGTAGGCGTGGCCCTGCGTCGCCATGCGCGCGCTGTAGAGCCGGATGAGCTCTCCCGCGATCTCCTTGACGTGCTTGCGGGCCTTGGCCTTGGTGTTCTTCCAGTCCGCGCCGCCCATCTTGGACAGCGACGGCGACTCGCCACCGGTGTACTTCGTGACCTGGTCCAGCTGGTCGGTGGGCACGAACAGCCGGTCGCCCGGCTGGCCGCGCTTGCTGCTCGCATACTCGATCACGAGGTACTCGCGGGTCGCCCGGTTGCCGCCGGTGCCCATGGTGCGCTGCGCCATCTCGACGAACCGGCCGACGCCGTGCTGCTCGTGCACCACGAAGTCGCCCGCCTTGAGCTGCAGCGGGTCCACGACGTTGCGCCGCCGGCTGGGCATCTTGCGCATGTCCCGCGTACCGGAGCCGGCCCGCCCGGTCAGGTCCTGCTCGGAGAAGACCGCGAGCTGCAGGTCGGGCGCCACGAACCCCTTGCCGACGCCGCCCGCCACGACGTGCACGATCCCGGGCTCCGGCTCGTCCTCGAGCGAGATCGCCAGCCGGGCGGCCGTGCCCGCCGCCGACAGCTGCTCCGTCATGCGCTTCGCCGGGCCGTGTCCCTCGGTGGTCAGGACGAGTCGCCAGCTCGCGAGCTGCAGGCCGCGCACGTCGTCCAGCGCCCGCGCGAGGTCGCCACGGTACGACTCGACGTCGCGCGCGGTGACCACGAACGTGTCGGAACCGGAGACCGCCCCGGTGGACTGCGGGGCCGACGCGTCGGTGACCGCGTCGGTGAGCTCCGTGTCCTGCGTGAAGGCGGAGAGCGTCCACCAGCCGAGGCCGCGGCGCGCGGCGATCTCGCGCACCTCGGCGAAGGTCTCGAAGGAGGCGGCGGACAGGTTGATCGGCGCGGAACCACCGGCGACGGCACCGGTCCAGGCTGCGGCGAGGAACTCCTCGGTGGTCGCGACGAGGTCGTGGGCGCGCCGGCGCACGCGCTCCGGTTCGTTGACCACCAGCAGCGCATCGTCCGGCATGAGCTCCAGGACGGGCACCATGCGGTCCACCAGCACGGGTGCGAGCGACTCCATGCCCTCGACCGCCACGCCCGCGGCGAGCTTGTCGAGCATCTCGACCGCACCGGGCAGGCTCTCCACGAGCTCCGCCGCGCGCGCCCGGACCGCGTCGTCCAGCAGGATCTCCCGGCAGGGCGGCGCCCAGAGCCCTCGCTCGGCGATCTCGAGGCTGCGCTGGTCGGCGACGGCGAACCAGCGGATCTCCGTGATCTCGTCGCCCCAGAACTCGCACCGCAGCGGGTGGTCCTCCGTGGGCGGGAAGACGTCGAGGATGCCCCCGCGGACGGCGTACTCCCCGCGGCGCTCGACCATGTCGACGCGGGTGTAGGCAGCGGCGGTGAGCCGCTCGGCGACATCCGTCAGGTCAGCCGTGGTGCCGATGTCGAGCTGGACCGGCTCGAGCTCCCCCAGGCCCTCGACGACAGGCTGCAGCAGCGCACGGACCGGCATCACCAGCAGCCGGATCGGGCCGTCCTGCCCGTGCCCCTCCGCCGGATGGGCGAGCCTGCGGAACACCGCGATCCGCTTGGCCACGGTGTCGGCACGCGGGCTGAGCCGCTCGTGCGGCAAGGTCTCCCAGGCGGGCAGCACCGCGACATCGTCCGCCCGGTCCTCCGGGAGGTAGCTGCGCAGGCTGGCGGCCAGCTCGTCGGCCTCCCGGCCCGTGGCCGTCACCACGACGAGCGGGCGCTGCTCCGCCGCGGCCACCAGCAGCGGCGGACGCACACCGGCCGGGCCAACCACGTCCACGTAGCCGCGGGCGCGCACGTGCTCGACGGCGGCGGACGCACCGGGATCGCGGAGGAGGCTGGGAAGCAGGCCGGTGAGGTTCATGGGAGCTCTAAGTCCTTCGATGGCGCACGACGACGGGCCCACCACGAGCACGACCCGGTACGGATCATGGAGTGAGGGGCTGGTCCCAGGCTACTCCCGGCCACCGACAGCGGCCCTCCGCCGTCCCCTGGTCACGCTCGGCACGTATCCCGTCAGGTACCTCGGCACGTACGATGTGCGGCGATGTTCACCCCATCCGAGTCACCGCGGCACGCAGGCGTGCCGGCTCGCGGCCACGACGCCGTCGGACAGCACACCGCCGTGCGCCTCGCCTGGCCCGACGCCGCCCGCGGGCTCGCGATCGGCCTCGTGGTCCTCTACCACGCGACCAACTGGACCTGGTCCACCGGCTACGAGGTGGGCGTGCTGCGCGAGATCAACGAGACGCTGCGCAGCCTGCGCATGCCGCTCTTCTTCGCGATCTCCGGGATGTTCGCCGCCAAGTGGATGGCTGTGCCGTGGTCTCGCCTGGCACGCGGCAAGCTGCTCTTCTTCGCCTGGGTCTTCGTGCTGTGGGAGCCGATCTCGCTGGTGGTCCGCCTGCTCACCGGCTACTACCAGGTGGCCGACGCCGACTGGGGCACGCTGGCCCACGACCTCGCCTGGTCGCTGCCGATCCCTCGCTCCGAGCTGTGGTTCCTCTGGACGCTCGCGGCGTTCTTCGTGATCGCGCGCGTGCTGCGCCGGGTCCCGGTGCCCGTGCAGCTGGTGGTCGCCGCCGCGGTGAGCGGCTGGGCGCTGGCCGGCTGGGAGCCGGAGACCATCGCCTGGCGGGGTACCGCACAGTTCGTGGTGTTCTTCCTGGCCGGGCTGCACCTGCGGCCGCTGCTCGAACGGTTCGCCGAGCGGGTCACCTGGCTCTGGGCAGTGGTAGCCGTCGCCGTCTGGCTCGGCATCCAGGTCGCGGTGCGAGAGCTCGGTCTCGCCGACGTCCCCGGGTTCTACCTGCTGGCCAACGCTGCGGGGGTGCCGGCAGGGATCACGGTGAGCGTCCTCGCCTCGCGGATCCCCGGAGCGCGCTATGTGCCCAGGTCACTCGGGTTGGAGTGGATCGGCTCGCGCACGCTGCCGGTGTTCGTCACCCACACGTCGGTGGTCCTCGCGCTGCTCTCGGTGCTCTGGCGGAACGCCGTGTGGATCCCGGCGCCGCAGTCGCAGTGGCTGCCTGTGGCGTTCTGGTTGGTGGCCATCGCCGTCGGGCTGGGACTGGGGACCCTGGCGCCCCGGATCGGCGCACGCTGGTTGTTCGCGCCGCCGCGCCGGCTCACAGGTTCGGCCGGTTGACGTCCGACGGTCGATAGCGCAGCGGGCACGCTCAAGAACTCACCCGCACCGGCATCAGCAGGCTGCGGTCCGCCGGCCGGGCAAGGCACGCCATGGCCAGCACCTGACGGGCCGCGTCGAGCGCCAGCGTCACGTCGCCGCCGCCCAGCGCCGTGAGCGCCTCCAGCAGGTAGGCGCGGTCGAACGCGACGGCGCCCGGCACGCTCGGCCGGACGACGTCGACGCCGTTGTCACGCAGCAGCACCGCCACGATGTCCCGCTTGCCGGGGACCGTGGCCGGGGTGTCCTCGACACCGGGCGCATCGTTCACAACCCGGCTGACCAGGTCCGATGCCGGTAGGTGCGCCTCACGAACCCAGCTCGCCCGCAGGAGGGCCGCGTAGTCGGGGTACTCGGCGGCGACCGGTTCCGCGACGATCGGCTCCGCGCCGGGTGTGCGGAACACGGCTCGGTCGATCCGCAGCGCAACGCCCACCATCGACCGGTTCCCGCCGTCCGGCACGGCCCCGCCGGCCGGCACGCCCCCGCCGGCCGGCACGCCTCCGCCGTCGGGCAGCGCCGCAACAGCCGCAAGGGCGGCCAGCGGCGCGACGAACCGCACCGGCGGCCCGTCGAGGTGCCAGACCGGCAACGACGCGACGGCGAGCCGGGCGCGGTCGCAGGCCACCAGCCGCAGCACTCCGTCGGAGCAGTCGAGCAGCACGCCGGTCAGCGCCGGCCAGCCCGGGTCGAACCCCACGGCGTAGCGGACGGCGGCGAGCGCCCGCGCGACGTCCGCTGCCAGCACCTCGAAGCGCGTGGTCGGCGGGTCGGCGATCAGCTCACGGGCGTCGGACAGCTGTGTCCGCGCCACGGCGAAGCGCTCCTCCAGTGCCCGCTGGTGCCGTTCCAGGACGGTCAGCGCCTCGGTGGGCCGATGCCGGCTCGCGAGGACAGCGGCGATGTCGGCGAGCGGCATCTCCACCTGGCGCAGCCGCGCGACCAGCCGGGCCTGGTCCACCTGGTCGCGCGAGTACCAGCGGTAGCCGGTGACCGGGTCGGACCAGGCGGGGCGGAGCACGCCCGCCGCGTCGTAGAACCGCAGTGCGCTGACGGGCAGGCCGCTCTCCCGTGCCGCCGCCCCGATGCCGCGCAGGTGTTCGTGCATGCGCTCACTGTGCACTCTCGACCGGCTCGAGGGTCAATCGCCGGAAGGCCACCCCACCGGCGGCCGCGCAGCCCAGCAGCCCCAGCGCGCACGCGCCTCCCGCTACCTGAGGGGACGTCGCGGCCGCGAGCGCGCCGATCCCCGCGATGGTGAGCGTCACTGCCAGGGCCTGCACCAGTCCGACCAGTGCCTGCACCCGCGCGAGGTGCGTGCGCGGGGCGGAACCGAGCACCACTGGCGCGAGGTGGGCGGTGAACAGCCCGCTCCCGGCGCCCACGAGAACAGCAGCGGCGACGGCCGCTCCCTCCCCGCCCGGCGGCACTGCGGCGGCCACCAGCCCGGCCTGTCCAAGGGCAGCCACGGCGAGCCCGCCCGACGCCGTCGCACCTGGCCGCCGCGCACCGCCTCGCCGGGCGACGACTGCGGTGACCACGATGATCCCCGCGCCCTGCGCTCCGGCGACGACGCCGGTAGCGACCGCACTCCAACCCGCGTCGCGCGCCAGGAGCGGGAGCACGAGCGACACGGTCGGCAGGAGGAACGCGGCGGCGCCCGCGACCAGCGTCAGCGCTACGACCAGGCCCGGGGTGTGCCGTACGACCCGCACCCCGTCGAGCGCGGCCCGCCACACGGGCATGCTCCGGTCCGACGCCGGGGTCGCGTAGCGGGCGCGAACGAGCAGCAGGACGACCAGCACCACGAGCAACGTGCCCGCGTCGAGCACGGCGACCGCGCCGAGACCACCGGCCGCGACGAGGACCCCGGCAAGTGGCGCGCCGAGCAGGATCACCGTCTGTCCGGCGCCCTGGCGCAGCGCCAGCGCGCGGGTGAGCTGCGCGTCCGCGACGAGGCGCCGGGGCATCGAGCCGGCCGACGGGCGGTAGAACGCCGAGACCACCCCGCGCAGCACGCTCGCCGTGAGCAGGAGCCACAGCGGCGTGCCTGCGTGCAGGACGGCGAGGGCCAGCGCCACCGACATCAGCAGCATCACGGCGTCGCCCGCGATCATCACGCGGCGTGCGCCGAACCGGTCGGCGATGGCCCCGCCGAGCAGGAGCAGCAGCACGGACGGCAGGCTCCCGGCCGCCAGGACCAGGCCAGCTGCGGCACCGCCGTGCTCTGCCGCCAACCAGCCGAGAGCGAAGCCGAGCACCACGTCACCGAGCTGGGAGACGGTCGCGGCGGCGAGCCACACCAGGTACGACGCCGGGAGCGGTCGGCGTGCCGGCGTCGGCTGTGGCGTCCGTGGTCGGGCGGCGTAGGAGTAGGAGAAGGTCATGCTGGGAACCCTGCGGTCTCGACCTGCTGGAGGGTCAATGCGGCTCCTACGCCGAGGTCGTTACTTTGCCTCGAGGTCGGCACAGGCCTGTGCCGACCTCGAGGCAAAGTAAAAAACAAAAAAGGGAGGGGCCCCGACAAAAAAGTAATTTAGAAAAGGAAAAGG
>NZ_JBEZZF010000107.1:0-11648 GCF_040639055.1 Promicromonospora sp. NPDC023987
CCCCTCCCTACCCCCCCGGGGTTGTTGTCGCGCCGGGGGCTTTTTCACTTGGGACTGTGGGCTCGTTTGGGGTGTTTTGACTGACCGAACTCATCCCATCGGACCGAAGTCATCTCCCGGACACTGTTCAAGCACCCCAGGCGGCAGCGGTGCTACTTCTGGTCGTCGCTCGGCGGGGCGTAGGGGTTCGTGTAGCGGGTACGCGCCGTGGGCGAGTCGTCCGGGCTGCTCGTCGCGTCCTGGCGCTGGTCGTCCGGAGCCTGCGCCGCCTGATCGGGCGCGGCCGGGGATCCCGTCTGCCCATCGGCCGGTGCGTCCGGAGCCTGCGCACCTGACGGCGGGGCGTCGACCGGCGCGCCCGAGGCTGCACCAGTGGACGGCGCTGCGCCCGAGGGTGTGCCCGACGGCGTCTCGGCCGGTGCCGTTCCGCCGGCACCGGCATCGGCCGCACCGGCACCCGGCCGCATCGCACCGTACCTGGGCTCGCCCGTCGGGGTGACCCAGCGCGGGTCGGTCGGGCGGGCCGGCGGCGCGGCGGGCTGCGCGGGCTCGACACCAGGAGCCTGAGCACCGGGTGCCTGCGGGGCGGGCGCCTGGGGCGGCATGGGGGCAGGGACTCCCACCGTGGCGTTGCCGCGCGACTTGCCCAGCCCGCTCGGCGAGCGGACCAGGAGCGCCCGCGCGTCGGTCGCGTGCTCGTGGCCGCAGAGGATCGCGTAGGTAGCGGCCACGATCTGGGACGACGACGTGAAGTCACGCCGCCCGCGGGTGAACGTGTACGACAGGATCGAGAACAGCAGGCCGAAGCCGGCGCCGAGCGCGATACCGGCGAACATCACCTGGAAGCCCGCCTCGCCGGCGAACAGCGTGATCAGCAACCCGACGAAGAAACCGAACCATGCGCCGGAGAGAGCGCCCGCGAGCGCCACCCGGCCGTACGTGAGGCGCCCCGTGACACGTTCGACCATGCGCAGGTCGGTGCCCACGATGGTGACGTTCTCGACGGGGAACTTGTTGTCGGAGAGGTAGTCGACTGCTTTCTGCGCCTCCAGGTAGGTGGAGTACGCGGCGACCTCGTCGCCGGCCGGCAGGGTCGGGACCTTCGGGACGGCACCCGGGCGAGACATGCTCATGCCCCATAGTCTCCCCTACCTTGTCGCTGGTGGCGAGGAGCGTGGCGCAGGAGCGGGCCGTAGGCTGACCAGCGTGAGCGCCAGCACCAGGGTTTTCGTCGCACGCCTGGCAGGCACGGTGGTCTTCGACCCGATCGGCGACCAGGTGGGCCGGGTTCGTGATGTCGTCGTGCTGCTCCGGGCCAAGGGCGCACCGCGAGCGGTGGGGCTGGTGGTCGAGGTCCCGGGACGACGCCGTGTCTTTCTCCCCCTGACCCGGGTGACCAGCATCGACGCGGGCCAGGTGATCAGTACCGGCCTCGTGAACCTGCGGCGGTTCGAGCAGCGTGCCATGGAGTCGGTGGTGCTGGGCGAGCTGCTGGACCGCCGGGTCCAGCTCAAGGACGGTTCCGGCGAGGTCATCATCGAGGACGTCTCGATCGCGCAGCAGCGCACCGGCGACTGGCTGGTGGACCAGCTGTTCGTGCGACGCAGGTCCGCGCGTGGATCGACCCGGTTCCGCCGGGGCTCGACCCTGACGATCCCGGTCGACGCCGTGCAGGACCTCACCCGTCGGTCGATCGAGCAGGGGGCGGCTCGTCTGCTGGAAGCGTACGAGGACATGCGGGCGGCCGACCTCGCGGACGTGATCCACGAGCTGGGGACGTCGCGTCGGCTGGAGATCGCCGGTGCGCTGAACGATGAGCGCCTCGCCGACGTGCTGGAGGAGCTCCCGGAGGACGCTCAGGTGGCGATCCTGTCCGGCCTGGACCGGGAGCGTGCGGCGGACGTGCTGGACGCCATGGAGCCCGACGACGCCGCCGACCTCCTGAGCGAGCTGTCCGACGAGCAGGCGACCCAGCTCCTGAACCTCATGGAACCGGAGGAGGCGGCCGACGTCCGGCGGCTGTTGGAGTACGCAGAGGACACGGCCGGTGGCCTCATGACCACGGAGCCGGTGATCCTCGGCGCGGACGACACCATCGCCACCGCGCTGGCGCAGATCCGGCGGGCGGAGCTGCCCCCGGCGCTGGCGTCCATGGTGTTCGTGGTGCGGCCCCCGCAGGAGACGCCGACCGGCCGGTTCCTCGGCGTCGCGCACTTCCAGCGGCTGCTGCGCGAGCCGCCGCACGCAGCGGTCGCGTCGGTGCTGGACGCCGAGACCGAGTGGCTGACCCATGACGCGTCGGTGGGTCAGGTGACCCGTCTGCTCGCGGCCTACGACCTGCTCGCGCTGCCGGTGCTCGACGCCCAGCGCCGGCTGCTGGGTGTCGTCACCGTCGACGACGTCCTCGACCACATCCTCCCCGACGACTGGCGGGGCAGCGACGAGGAGCACCTCGAGTCGATCGCTGCGCAGTCCGCCCCCGCGAAGCGGCAGGAGCCCGAGCGACGGGAGGCGACCCATGGCTGACCGCCTGGACACCCCGCTCGCGCAGCGCCGCAGCCTGGTTCCCCGGTTCCGGATGGAGCAGGACGCCGTCGGGAAGGCCACCGAGGGCATCGCCCGGTTCCTGGGCACGCCGCGCTTCCTGATCTACCTCACGGTGTTCTGCATCCTGTGGCTCGCGTGGAACGCGTGGGGTCCGGAGAACCTGCGGTTCGACAGCGCCGCCAACGGGTTCACCGCACTCACCCTGATGCTGTCGCTGCAGGCCAGCTACGCGGCGCCGCTGATCCTGCTGGCACAGAACCGGCAGGACGACCGCGACCGCGTCACGGCCGAGCAGGACCGGCAGCGGGGCGAGCGCAACCTCGCCGACACGGAGTACCTGGCGCGCGAGATGGCGGCGCTCCGGATCGCCCTGTCGGAGGTCGCCACCCGTGACTTCGTGCGGTCGGAGATCCGTAACTTGCTGGAGGAGCTGGAGGAGAAGGACCGCGGTCAGGGCTCCACGTCGTCGTGGACCACCACGCGCGACAGCTCGTAGGCCCCGCCCGGCAGCCTCCAGTAGTGCAGCCTGCGCGCCGACGGCGTGTTGACCTGGAGTGATACCCGCCAGCACGCGGCGCCGTCGTCACGCTGGCGGACCGGGTCGTCACCGCCGGACCCCGTCCGCAGGCGGTGCACCTGCAGACCGTTCATCTCGGGCGCGTGCCCGGTGAGCACCATGACGAGCGTCCAGACCACCCGGTCCCGGCTGACTCCCTCGACGTCGGCGAGGGAGGCGAGGAACCGCGGGCCGAGCGTGTACTCCGCCAGCGGGCGACCGGGCTTCTCGGCCGCCGGGATGGCGCGGGCCCACTCGGCCAGGACCTCGAACCGGAGCTGCTCCTCGTCGTCGACGAAATAGCGGTCCTCGGGCTCCTCACCTCCGGCGTCACCGAGCCGACGACGCAGGCGCGCAGCCTCCTGCCGCGCCTTCCGCAGCGCCGTCGCCTGCTGCTCGGCACGCCGCTCGCTGCGTTCGAGCCGTTCCGTGAGCTCGCCGACGCGCCCCAGCAGACGGTCGACCTCCAGCTCGACCTGGTGCCGCTTGACCTTGTCGTCCAGCAGCTCCTTCGCGAGCGCCGTCACCTGGGCCTTCGCCGCGTCGAGGGAGAGGCTGAGGTCGCGCGCCGCCTTGCCGCCCGGTTCCGCCGGGGACTCCGACGCCGCGGGCGAGGGCAGGGCCTCGTGCCCGCCGGCGTGCCAGGCGGCGACGTCCCCGGGCGTCGGGGCCCGCTGACCGCCCGGGGGTGTCGGGACCGGTCCGGTATCGAGGTCCGCGGCGGAGTGCTCGGCGGGCGTCCGGCCGGAACGGGGTTCGGCGGGGCGCACGCCGAACAGGTCGGCCGGTGTGGGCGGGGCGTCGTCGGGCTTGGTCTCGACAGGCTCGACCACCGGAGAACCGGTCCCCGCGGGCTCGACCACCGGAGAACCGGTCCCTACAGGCCCGACCACCCGAGAACCGGTCTCGACAGGTTCCGCCGGCGGGAGGGGCGGTTCGAGCCACGGCGGCCCACCGTCCAGCAGTGCGATGGCCGGGACCGGCTGGTCCTCGGACTCGTCGACGTCGTCCAGCCGCAGCGCCAGGCCGTCGAGCGGCGCGGGCATCCGGCGGGCCGCTACCACCTCCCCCGCGGTGAAGAGGTCACTCAGCAGGTCCCGGTCGTTCCCTGTGATCTCCGCGCGGCGCACCCGCACGAGGACACCGGGCGCCAGGGCGATGCGCACGGCGTCGTGCTCGACCGCCTCGACCCGGCCGAGCACGACCTGGCCCACCCGGTAGGCGGCGTTCACCGCCCGGCGCAGCGCGTCGACGTCGGGCAGCATGCAGCGGATGTCGAGGAGGCGGCGCGCCGGGTCGAGCACGCCGGTGACCCGCATGCCCGGTGCGAGCACCCGCGACAGCGCCACGTCGGGGAAGACGAGCTCCTCGGCGATCGTGGCCTGACCACCGTCGTCGGCGCTGATCAGGGCGCGCGTGCCGAGCACCCCCAGCACCTTCCCGTGGGTCGGGGCCGCGTCCGGCGCGGACCGCGCGGAGCCGACGATGCCCGCACGGACCGCGAACCGCATGACGTCGCCGACCAGACGGTCGCGCACACGCACGTCCTCGTCCGCGGAGTAGGCGAAGTGCAGCGGCGAACGACGGGGGTGGACCACCCACTCCAGGTCCGTGCCGTAGACGCGCGACGCACCGCCGTAGACCTGCGTGTCCGGCGGCATGCCCGACGAGAACGCCCACGACACGTCACCCGTGGGGATGACGACCACCTCGGCGAGCCCCGCGACGTCGTCGAGCACCCGCTGCGGGTCGACGAAAGGGACGTCGTGCCCGGCGGGCGTCGAGATGACCACCACCGGGCTGCTGCGGCCCGGCCGCTGCAGAGCGGCGGCGAGGTCGCGGGCCTGGTCCTCCGAGGCGACACGCCGAACTCGCGTGGGAACGCGTGGCTCGGTCATGGGGGCCTCCTCACCCTCGGTGGTGACGCAGCGTACCGTTTTCACGTCTCCTTCATTGCAAAGTCATGAAAGATCACTCTCATTCCGGAGCCCCTGGACCTCCCCCATAGGATCGAAACATGACCCCAGTCGACTCCCCCACACTCGAGGCTCGGGTGCGTGACGCACTGACCGGTGTGCTCGACCCCGAGATCCGGCGCCCCATCACCGACCTGGGCATGGTCCGGTCGGTGGAGGTCTCGACAAGCTCGACCACCGGTCCGGGCACGCACGTGACCGTCGGCATCGACCTGACCGTCGCCGGCTGTCCCATGAAGTCGACACTGATCAAGGATGTGACGGCCGCGGCGACGGCCGTCGACGGCGTGGGGGGCGTCGACGTCGAGCTGGGTGTCATGACGCCCGAGCAGCGCTCCTCGCTCCGGTCGATGCTGCGCGGCGGCGCGGGCGACCCCGTCATCCCGTTCTCGCAGCCGGGTTCGATGACCAAGGTGTATGCAGTGGCCTCTGGCAAGGGCGGCGTGGGCAAGTCGTCGGTCACGGCGAACCTCGCGGTCGCGCTGGCGGCCGACGGGCTCGCGGTCGGCGTGATCGACGCCGACATCTACGGCTTCTCGATCCCCCGCATGCTGGGGGTCGACCGGCAGCCCACGCGCGTCGACAACATGCTGCTGCCGCCCATCGCGCACGGCGTCAAGGTGGTCTCGATCGGCATGTTCGTGCCGGCCGGGCAGCCCGTCGTCTGGCGCGGGCCCATGCTGCACCGCGCGCTCGAGCAGTTCCTGGCCGACGTGTTCTGGGGCGACCTGGACGTGCTGCTCCTCGACCTGCCGCCCGGCACCGGCGACATCGCCATCTCCGTGGCACAGCTGCTGCCGTCCTCGGAGATCCTGGTGGTCACGACGCCGCAGGCCGCCGCAGCCGAGGTCGCCGAGCGCGCCGGGTCGGTGGCGACCCAGACCTCACAGGGCGTGGTCGGTGTGATCGAGAACATGTCCTGGCTGGAACAGCCCGACGGGACGCGGCTGGAGATCTTCGGCGAGGGCGGTGGCGCACGGGTCTCCGCCCGGCTCACCGAGATCGTGGGCAAGGACGTGCCGCTGCTCGGCCAGGTGCCGCTCGACGTCGCCGTCCGCGAGGGCGGGGACAACGGCACCCCCGTCGTCCTGACGGCACCGGACTCACCGGGCGCGCGCGTGCTGGCCGACGTCGCCAGGGGGCTCGCGAAGCGCCGCCGCGGCCTGGCGGGTCGCAGCCTGGGGCTCGCACCGGTCTGACCGCAGCGTCGGTGGTCGAGCGGTTGTACGGTGGGCAACGCCCAGCGCCCCCCGACGAAGGACACCATGAGCACCCCGGCGAAGACCGTGAGCAGCACCCCGCCCGAGGACAGCACGCCCGAACGGCGACGGCACAGCGGCATCAATCCAACGGTGTTCTTCGGCTCGGCGACGCTGATCCTCGTCGTCGGCCTCGTCGCGATCATCTGGCCGGCGCAGACCGAGAAGTACATCGGCGTCGTCGTCACCTGGATCTCCGACTGGTTCGGTGCCTACTACTTCATCGCCGCCGCCGCGTTCCTGGTGTTCGTCATCGGCGTCGCACTGTCCCGGGCCGGCCGCATCAAGCTCGGCCCCGAGCAGTCCAAGCCCCAGTTCGGGCTCTTCACCTGGTCCGCGATGCTGTTCGCCGCCGGCATCGGCACCGACCTGATGTTCTACTCGGTGGCCGAGCCGGCGGCCCAGTACCTCGCGCCGCCCGTCGGCGACGGCGGCACCGTCGAGGCGGCCCGGATGGCCGTCGTCTGGACGCTGTTCCACTACGGCGTCATCGGCTGGGGCATGTACGCGCTGATGGGCATGGCCATCGCCTACTTCGCCTACCGGCGCAACATGCCGCTGAGCATCCGCTCGGTGCTGCACCCCCTGTTCGGTGACCGCGTCTGGGGCAAGCTGGGCGACGCCGTCGACATCGCCGCCGTGATCGGCACCATCTTCGGCCTCGCCACCACCCTCGGGATCGGCGTCGAGATGCTCAACCGCGGGTTGTCCGACCTGTTCGGGGTACCGATCGGCGTCGGCGCCCAGGTCGCGCTGCTCGCGCTCGCCGTGGTGATGGCGACGCTGTCGGTGGTCTCCGGCGTGCAGCGTGGTGTGCGGCGGCTGTCCGAGCTCAACGTCGTGCTCGCGCTGCTGCTGGTGCTGTTCCTCGTCGTCACCGGCAAGACGACGTTCCTGTTCAACGCGCTGGTGATGAACGTCGGCGACTACGTGTCCCGGCTGCCGGGCATGACGCTCAACACGTACGCGTTCGACGCGCCGACCGACTGGATGAACGCGTGGACGCTGTTCTTCTGGGCCTGGTGGGTGGCCTGGGCCCCGTTCGTCGGCCTGTTCCTCGCGCGCATCTCCAGGGGCCGGACCATCCGCCAGTTCGTCGTCGGGACGCTCACCATCCCGTTCGTCTTCGTGCTGCTGTGGGTGTCGACGTTCGGCAACAGCGCGCTCGACTACATGCGGAACGGCGGCGCCGAGGGTGCCGCGTTCGGCGACGCCGCGATGAACGACCCGGCGTCGGGCATCTACGCCCTGCTCCAGCAGTTCCCCGCGGCGCCGGCGACCATCGGCCTCGCGATCTTCATCGGTCTGCTCTTCTACGTGACGTCGGCCGACTCCGGCGCGCTCGTCCTGTCGAACCTCACCTCCAAGCTGCACCAGGCGGGCGACGACGGCCCGATCTGGCTGCGCGTCTTCTGGGCGGCCGCCACGGGCCTGCTCACCATGGGCATGCTGCTCGCGGGCGGCATCTCGACGCTGCAGTCCGGCACGATCATCATGGGCCTGCCGTTCTCGCTCGTGATGTTCGGCGTGATGTTCGCGCTCTACAAGGTGCTGCGCACCGAGGGGCAGAAGTTCGACACCCTGCGCACGGCCCTGCCCTCGAGCCTGTCCGGCCGGATCGGGCACGCCGGAACGGCCGGAACCCCTGGCTGGCGGCAGCGCCTCACGCGCCTCGTCAGCTTCCCGGACCGGCGGCACGCCCTGCGGTTCATCGACAGGACGGTCCGCCCCGCGCTGACCGAGGTCTCCGCCGCGCTGGAGGAGCAGGGCATCTCGACCTCCTGCACCGAGGCTCCCGTGGGCGACAGCGGCCTGCCCGCCATCACGCTCACCGCCGAGCACGGCGACGAGGACCAGTTCACGTACACGCTGTGGCCGCAGGCGCACCCCACGCCGACGTTCCGGATGAACACCTCGGACCAGGACGACACGTACTTCCGCGTCGAGGTGCTCCTCGCCGAGGGCACGCAGGGCTACGACGTGACCGACTACGCCAAGGAGCAGCTCATCGCCGACGTCCTGGACCAGTACGAGCGGCACCTGCTCTTCCTGCACGCGAGCAGCTCGCCGACGCACGACACTGAACAGATCGAAGGCTGACCACCGCACGCCCCGCAGATCCCGTACGCCCGACCCGGAGCACCACCATGAGCACACCGACCACCCTGTACATCGACGGCACCTGGACGGCAGCGGCTGCCGGCGGCACCCGTGAGATCCGTTGCCCGGCGGACGGCTCGCTCGTCGCGGAGGTGTCCGAGGCGACCGCCGCCGACACCGAGCGGGCGATAGCGGCGGCGCGGCGGGCGTTCGACACCGGCCCGTGGCGCGCCACGACCGCGCCGGAGCGTGGCGAGCTGCTGCACCGTGTGGCCGAGCTGCTCACCGAGCGGGCCGAGGACTTCGCCCTCGCCGAGTCCCGCGACACGGGCAAGCGCCTGGTCGAGAGCCGCATCGACATGGACGACTGCATCGCCTGCTTCCGCTGGTACGCCAAGCTGGCGGGCGTCGACGCCGGGCGGGTGGTCGACGCCGGCAGCCCCGACGTGCTCAGCCGCGTGGTGCACGAGCCCGTGGGTGTCTGCGGCCTCATCTCGCCGTGGAACTACCCGCTGCTGCAGGCCGTGTGGAAGGTGGCGCCCTGCCTCGCCGCGGGCAACACCTTCGTGCTCAAGCCGAGCGAGCTCACACCCCACACCGCGGTCCTCCTGATGGAGGTGCTGACCGACGCCGGGGTGCCCGCCGGCGTCGCCAACCTGGTGCTCGGCGCCGGTCCCGAGGCGGGCGCACCGCTCTCGTCGCACGCGGACGTCGACATGGTGTCGTTCACCGGTGGCCTCGCCACGGGCCGCATCATCGCGGCGAGCGCCGCGGCGACGGTCAAGAAGGTCGCGCTGGAGCTGGGCGGCAAGAACCCGAACGTCATCTTCGCGGACGCCGACTTCGACGCCGCCGTGGACAACGCGCTCAACGGGGCGTTCGTCCACTCGGGTCAGGTGTGCTCCGCCGGGGCGCGGCTGGTGGTCGAGGAGTCGATCCACGACCGATTCGTCGACGAGCTGGTGCGCCGCGCCCAGGAGATCCGGCTCGGCGGGCCGTGGGACGAGTCCGCGGAGACCGGTCCGCTGATCTCGGCCGCGCACCGGGACAAGGTCACGGCGTACGTGGAGCAGGCGGTCGCCGAGGGCGCCGTCGTCCGCTGCGGCGGTGAGTGGGGTAGCGGCGAGCTGGAGAACGGCTTCTACTACCTGCCCACGGTGCTCGACGGCGTCCGGCGCGGCAGCTCGGCGGTCATCGACGAGGCGTTCGGTCCCGTCGTCACCGTCGAGACGTTCAGCAGCGAGGACGAGGCGGTCGAGATCGCCAACGACACGTTCTACGGCCTGGCCGGCGCCGTGTGGTCACAGGACGCGGGCAAGGCCCAGCGGGTGGCGAACCAGCTGCGGCACGGCACGATCTGGATCAACGACTACCACCCGTACCTGCCGCAGGCGGAGTGGGGCGGCTACGGGCAGTCGGGGTTCGGCCGGGAGCTGGGCCTGGCCGGTCTGGCCGAGTACCAGGAGTCCAAGCACATCTACCAGAACCTGCGCCCTGCGGTGACCGGTTGGTTCGGAGGCACCGATGACTGAGCTGCCGGCGAAGCAGCCGACCAAGCAGGCGGGCGCGCGGACGAGCGAGGCCACCTTCGACTACGTGGTGATCGGTGGAGGGTCCGCGGGGGCGGCCGTCGCGGCCCGGCTCAGCGAGGACCCTGCGGTCTCCGTCGTCCTGCTGGAGGCGGGCCCGTCCGACGTCGGCGATGACGCGATCCTGCGGCTCGACCGCTGGATGGGGCTGCTGGAGTCGGGCTACGACTGGGACTACCAGGTCGAGCCCCAGTCCCACGGCAACTCGTTCATGCGGCAGGCGCGCGCCAAGGTGCTCGGTGGCTGCTCCTCGCACAACTCGTGCATCGCGTTCTGGGCCCCGGCGGAGGACCTGGACGAGTGGGCGGCGCGCGGCGCCGAGGGCTGGGGCGCCGACGAGTCCCGCCCGTACTACACGAAGCTCGAGAACAACGACCAGCCCGGCGCCCTCCACGGCCACGACGGCCCGGTGCGGATCCGGCAGGTCCCGCCGGCGGACCCGTGCGGCGTGGCGGTGCTGGACGCCTGCGAGCAGGCGGGCATCCCCCGGGTGCAGTTCAACGACGGCTCCACCGTCGTGACCGGCGCGAGCTTCTTCCAGATCAACGCGCGGGAGGACGGCGTCCGCTCGTCGTCGTCGGTGAGCTACCTGCACCCGATCCTCGACCGGCCGAACCTGACGATCCTCACCGAGCACCGCGCCAGGCGGCTGACCTTCGACGGCACCCGGTGCAGGGGTGTCGAGGTGCTCGACCCGGACCTGATCCACCACCGGACGTTCACGGCCCGGCAGGAGGTGATCCTGTCGGCCGGCGCCATCGACTCGCCCAAGCTGCTCATGCTGTCGGGCATCGGTCCGGCGGAGCACCTCGCGGAGGTGGGGATCGACGTCCTGGTGGACGCCCCCGGCGTCGGCTCGCACATGCAGGACCACCCCGAAGGGGTGATCCAGTGGGAGGCGAAGCAGCCGATGGTCACCTCCTCGACGCAGTGGTGGGAGATCGGGATCTTCGCGGCCACCGAGCCGGGCCTGGACCGGCCGGACCTGATGATGCACTACGGCTCGGTGCCGTTCGACATGCACACGGCGCGGCAGGGCTACCCGACCACGGAGAACGGGTTCTGCCTCACGCCGAACGTGACGCACGCACGTTCCCGGGGCACCGTCCGGCTGCGCTCCCGGGACTTCCGGGACAAGCCGATGGTGGACCCCCGCTACTTCACGGACCCGTACGACATGACGGTCATGGTCGAGGGCATCAAGCTCGCCCGGAAGATCGTCGCGCAGCCCGCGATGGCCGAGTGGGCGGGCGCCGAGCTGTACCCGGGGCCGGACGTGCGGACGGACGAGGAGATCGCGGACTACATCTCCCGCACGCACAACACGGTCTACCACCCGACCGGGTCGGTCCGGATGGGCGCGCCGGACGACGACAGCTCGCCCCTCGACCCGCGGCTGCGGGTCAAGGGCGTCACGGGACTGCGCGTCGCCGACGCGTCGGTGATGCCGGAGATCACGTCGGTCAACCCGAACATCACGGTGATGATGATCGGCGAGCGGTGCGCGGACTTCCTGAAGGAGGACCGCGACCTGGCGTCCACCCTGGCCTGAGGAACCCGGTGGTGGGGGGGGTGGCGACGCGCGGGGGGGCACGAAACCACACCAGCACGGAGAGGGGAG
>NZ_JBEZZF010000108.1:0-10698 GCF_040639055.1 Promicromonospora sp. NPDC023987
CGCCGGCCACCGCATCACGGCCCAACCCGAGATCCCACCCGCTGCGGCCGAGATCCTCACCGCACTACGGGGTGACTAACCTGGCACGAGTCAGGTCAGATACCGCCACATCCGCGACACCGTCGGCTGGGATGTCCCGTGCCGGTCGGCGGTCAGCTGCTGGGCCAGCTTGTGCCGAGCCTTGATCAGCACCATCGCCACCGCCTTGCCGAACGGCATCGTGAAGTCGTACCGCTCACCGGGTGGCCGGGCGGTCTGGACCTGCCACATGCGGGCGATCAGCTCGGTGCTCTGGGCAGGGGTCAGTCCGGTAGTAGCGTTGTAGCGCACGGGTCCTTCGTTCGGCTCGATCGTGTCTCGACAACCCGATCAAACCGGACGCAAGGGCCCGTGCACTACATGTCAATCCTGACGCTGACCAGCAACGATGCGGGCCACGCGACTATGTCCACATGACCACGCCCGAGCGACTGAATAACGCTCTCAGAACTCGAAACCTGGTGAACGCGAATCTGCTGCCTGGACTGCTGCTCCCCATCCGTTAGGGGATAGGTCGACCGCGACGGGCGAACCATCGGGAGCTAGGCCTGCCTCGATTCGACCCGGAACACCCTTCGCAAACACAAAGTGGACGAACGGAGGGGCGTCCTTTTCTGCAGCGACTACACCGGTATAGAGAGCTTGCTCGTCTGTCAGTTGCACGGCGAGCATAGGATTCAGCTCGTGAACACGCCCATCGTCGGCACGCACGACGAACGCATGTGCGCGAGCCGTCAGCGGATACGCCTCGTCGAGAACGAGCGCAACGTATACCGAGTCATCAGAAGCTTCGACCAGGATGGTCCTGTTGCCGGCTTGAAGGCGATGTCTTGTGTCCCGCCAGGAAGTGATGTCAGCACCTCTCTCAGAAGCAGATGTCCACGGGCGTGCCGTACTTGGTTGTATAGCCCCAGGTTCCGTGAAAGGCTTCACGATGAATCCGACCCCGAAAGCGATGGCAACCCGAGGATACACCCGCCCCATCATAGATCCTCAGGTACGTAGCGGTGCTGGAGCTGCTAACGGGATTCCCGAAGTTTTGAAAGACGCCGTTGACCTTTCGCTGCAACTGAACAGTGGTCACTGCTGCGTCAGGTGAATAGTTGCACCGGACTTCGCCGTAGACCCCGACCGCCGTAGCCGTGGACTTAAAGGGGGTTCCGATGGTGGAGGTACAGACCACGTCGTGCAGCGGTGTGGCCGTCGTTGGCACGGAGGCGTGCGCGGGCACAGATGTGAACGTTAGCAACATCAGCGCAGCAAATAGACTCGCAGACAATCTTCTTCTTCTCATTGGAGCCCTCACTGTCGCGGCCGGGGGCACCATTGCCCACTGCCATTTGCGATGGAGAGTACTCCCACCTGGGGTACCTGCCAAGGCCCGTAGTCGAAGGGGCCCTTGGATGACGGGGCTGCCGCGCGCTGGTGGGGTGCGCCCGTAGACGATTCTGAAGGTGGCGTTGGGGCTCGGTCGGGCGCGCCAAGCCAGGTGCCGCTGAGTTGTCAGCGGCGGTCACCTAGAGTTGCAGGGGCTCTAGCTCCAGACGCTGCATGTGTCTCGATCCGCTCGTCCCGGCCGCCAGGTGATCCAGGCTCGGACCGAATCGCGGGCGTCGGTCGGTGAACCGTGGCCCCTGAGATCAGCTACGAAGCCACGCGGACGTGCTCTATTTCAGATATCAGACAGTGTCCACGTAGAAGTGGGAGCTGTGATTGCGGTGACGACCGTCGAACTCGCCCTACCCGAGACCGGCGTCTGCCCCGGCGACCTCGCGCTCCAGCCGAAGGCGTGGCTGAGGACACCGGCGCCGCGCGGGCGAACCCGAAGAACAACGAAGCGGGCTCCGACTCAGCTCGAGGGCCCGCTTACGATTCGCGGTATGGACGCACTCAGTGCCGGACTGCGAGAGCTCGCTACGGCTCAGAGACCTCGCCAGGTGGTCGCACGTGGTGCGCGCTCACTATACGGGCTCGTGCATGTCAGCCTGTACTGAACTCACGGCAGAATCACAGCTGCGGGAGCGTCAAGCCTTTGAGTTCCAGCTGCCGTCGCCTTCGGAAACCGTGAACTTGCTGGAAAATGCGTTCATCCGGCAGTCAGTCCCGAGTAGGAGTGCTTGCCGTTGATGATCAAGTTGACCACGGTGAAGTTGAACAGCACGCAGGCGTACCCGACCAGCACGAAGTACGCGCTCCTGCGGCCGGCCCAGCCGCGGGTAGTACGGGCATGGAGATAGGCCGCGTAGACGACCCAGATGATGAAGCTCCACACCTCCTTGGGGTCCCACCCCCAGTACCGCCCCCAGGCGCTCTCGGCCCAGATCGCTCCGCCGATGAGGGTGAACGTCCAGGCCACGAACCCGACAGCGTTGAGCCTGAATGACAGCGCCTCCAGAGTGTTGGCGGAGGGCAGGTTCTCGAGCCAGCGCCACCTGTCCCGTCCTATCAGTGCGCCGCCGTCGTCGTGGGAGTCGCGCAGGAGCTGCAGTGAGGAGATGAGGAAGCTGACGGTGAAGATCCCTGCCGCGCCCACCGCGACGCCGACATGGATGACCAGCCAGTAGGACTGCAGGGCCGGGAATAGTCCGGTCGCCGGTAGGTAGAACGCGTTGACGGCCAGCACCAGGAACAGTGCCGCGACGCCTGTCACAAACGTTCCCAGGAAGCGCACGTCTCGACGCAGATTGAGCAGGACGAAGGCGAGCAGTGACGCGCACGCTCCCACGAGCGTGAACTCGTACATGTTCGACCACGGCGTACGACCGGCCGCGACGCCGCGCAATACGATTGCCACGATCAGAAGAATCGTGGCTAGCCACGTCGTGGACACGCCGACACCCGCGGCGCGGCGGGGAGCCATGGTTACGGGCAGCCCGGCTAAGACGGGTGCTGCACGATGTTCCGCTTGTCGTGACAGGTCGATCGCGAAAGCGATGAGCGCTACCACCAGGGCGGTGGCCGTCGACCAGACAAGCAGCACGCTCAGGGCAGAGATCTCCATCAGAGGGTCCTTTCAGAGAATCGACCGAATCCGCGGCGCGGCGGGTGGGCCGATGGCAGTTCTAGACGGCGCGGAACACGCGCGGAAGGATCACACTGAACCAGCGGCAGTGTCACCGATCACCGTTGAATGGCGACGATGGCCATGTGGCCATGTTCGAGTAGTCAGAGAAGTAACCGGTCGCTCACCGACTGGGCGCCGAAGCGGTTAAGAGGCAGCACGGCGAGGGTGCGTTCACCATCGAGCGCTCGCGCGGTCTAGATCCGGCACACGCCCCACGACAACGGGTCTGCTGACGTCAACGGAGAGGAAGCACATGACAAGCGCGGCAGCAGTGCAGTCCGCTGAGGACGTCGCCGCGGCCAGTGGCGTGGCGTTCGTAGCCTTGCGGTAAGAAGGATCCCGGCCGCTGCCAGCGCGCACAGGCACAGCAGGGTGATCGTGTCGTGGGCATGCGATCGGTCGTCGTCGGCCAAGACTGGAACCTCGCTGCCGGATCCGGGACCCGCCTCGACAGCAGACCCCACGCTCACCGCCACAGCCGGCGGCGATGCGACGGTAGCGCCGGCAAATCCGGTCATTGCAAGCAGCACGATCACCAGCACGAGTTGCACGGCGCTCGAACCTGCTAGACGTCGGACCGGGACACGTATCGTGCGGATCAAACTCGAGGCGCCTCGATGCTCCCGAACAACCTGCCGACGAAAGCCTCGGCGAACGGGCACCACGGCGTGGGCGGTTCCCGCTGGTGACACCGACTGAACGGCACGTGAGCAATGACGAGGAGCCGACTTCTGCACCCGTGCCCCTGCACGTCGTCGGGACCGTGGCACAGTTCACCGATCGAGCATCGGCCGGAATGTGGCGCCGCCGTCGGTGGAGGCGAGTACGGTGCCGTTGGCGGCAGCGTAGATCTGCGTGGCCGAATCGATGGTCAGGGCCTCGGGCTGTCCGTCCAGGGCTGCCTGCTCGGTCCATTCCCCGGCCGGTTCCTGTGCCGTGTAAACGACACCGTCCGGGGTCACGCCGGCCAGCGTGCCGTCGTCGGCCCAGCTGACGAAGACCATTACCGGTGCTGACTCGACTGCTTCGAACGTGGTCCCGTCGTCGGTGCTTCGGGTCAGGCCTTGCTGGGTGGTCGCCACGAGCACGTCGGGGTCGTCAGGGCTGACTGCGAAGTCCGCGATCTCCGCGCTGCTGATCTCGGCCCAGGACTGCTTGTCGGTGCTGGTCAGGAGCTGGCCGGTCATGGAATTGAGCCCGTACACGCGGCCGTGGCGGTACTCGAGCGCGTGGAAGTCCGCCTCCCCGCTGAGGGAGAGCGTCTCCCAGGTCTCGCCGGCGTCGGTGCTCTCGATGAGCCCGACCGAGCTCGGGCCGCCCTGGCCTTCCCCGGGATGGCCGCTGGCCAGGAAGTGGCCCGGTCCTGCGACGGTGAACCCCATGTAGTCCTGCACCTCGGCAACCCGGGTCGCGCTGCCGTCAGCGATCCGGAACAGGCCGTAGTGCGTCCCCGCGTAGACGGCGCCATCGCCGGGATCGATTCCGATCCCGTGAATGTGTTCCATCTCTGCGGGGGCTCCACCGCCGGCGTCGGCAGGAGGCTCATCGTTCATTGTCAGGACCAAGACCGCGGCCACCACGAGGCCGATAGCAAGCGTGATGGCCACTGCCATCACAACGGAGCTTCGTCGAGCCACGGCTGAGCCTCTCGGTAGGACTACCTGAACTGCATCTACTATAACGAATAGTAGGCGATGCGGATACCGAGTCAGCCCAGCCCGGCCACGCAGAGCGGCATGGCCGCCGCACATATGGCGGGCGAGATGGCAACGAACAGCAGCTCGGCCAGCGCCACCCCGACACCGGTGACCAACAGCGCGACTTCGGCCGGCCGCGGCCGCAGCCTGGGTTTGCTGAGCCGGCGGACACGTGCCGCCGCCGAGCCGCCGGCCGCGAGTGCGCGCGCAGGGGCGGCTTGGGCGCCCGCCAGGGTCACCAGCGCGTGGGCCAGCCGACGGCGGACCACGGCCCGGTCGCTGGTTCTGGTCGTTGCACGTTCGACGCGCATGGCCCCGTCGTCGGCAGCCATCTCCAGGAGCCGGGGAACCTGCTGCGCCGCCCGCCGGAACAGCCACATTCTGCCGAACGCATGCGCCAGGGCCACGGACAACTGCGTCGCCAGGTGATGCCGCTGGCGCAGGTGCGCACTCTCGTGGGCGAGCACGAGCCGCGCCTGGTCGTCGTCGAGCAGGACCAGCGCGCCTGAGCTCACGACTATCGTGCCCCTACCACCCGCTAGGCCGCCAGGAAAGCAGTACGCGGCGGGACGGACATCGTCCAGGAGAACGCGGTCCTCACGGTGCACACCCGGAAGCCTGCGCCCAACGAGCGCGAGCCGATCGAGTTGGTCGAGCCGCTCCCACCGTGCCCGCCTGGACTCCCGGGCAAGGCTGCCTAGCAGCCGGGCGGTGACCACAAGAGCCAGCAGCATCCCGGCGACGCCGAGAACGACCCCGTGCGGACCGATGACCTCGGAGCGCAGAGCCAGCGCGCAGTGCGCAAGGAAGTCGCCCAGCGCGTCGACCATGCTCGGTGGCACCACCAGCAGAGCCGATGCCAAGCCCACCAGCAGCACCGACGCGAGCGAGGCGAGACCGAGCAAGTGCCAGGAGGCGACCGCCAGCCGCGGCGCGGACGCCGCCCACGGGGCCTGCACCAGCAGGTGCCCGGCAACCATCCCGAGGGCAACGAACGCGAGGAGCAGCAGCAGTGCGGTCGTCACGACGGACTCGCCTCGCCGAGAAGCGCCCTGAGCTGCGCGGACTCCTCGGGGGTGAGCTGCTCGACGAAGTGCATCAGCGCCGCGCCGCGGTCACCACCGCTGGCCAGCGCATCCTCCATCGCCTTAGCAGTGTGCGCGGCACGACCCTGCGTCGCCCAGTACACGTAAGCCCGGCCGGAACGCTCCCGCTCGACGAAACCCTTCTGGAACAGGTTGTCCAGCACCGTCATCACCGTGGTGTAGGCACGGGTCCGCCCTCCTGACAGCGCCTCGAGGACCTGGCGCACCGACAGCGGCTCGCCCGAAGCCCAGAGCTGCTCCATCACGAGCGCCTCCAGGTCACCCAGCTTCCGCATCCTTGCCCCCATCCGTCACCGACCTTGCCGACCCGTCTTGCCGGAATACCCTATGCAGGATAGTAGATCGACGCTTCTCTCCACTGACCAGGGCCTCGCATGCCGACAGCCACGGCCCCCTTCCTCCGCCTCCGAGTCGAGCAAGTTGGTGGCCACCGATGGCTGACAGCCGGAGCGGCGTCCCCCTCGCGGCCGCGGCCATGATGGTCGCGCTTGGCCTGCCTCCGGTCGACCTGCACGGACCACTACACCTGGTCGGGATCATGGACCCGTTCTGCGGCGGCACCCGCACGGCCCGGTACGCCGCGCAAGGGAACCTTGCCGAGGCGTGGCGCTACAACCCGTTGAGCATCGTGATCGTGTACGGCGCGCTGGTTGTGGTCGCCCGGGCTGGGGTCGGCTTGGTCACCCAGCGCTGGCTCACGATGAAGATCGGGTCGACTCCCGCCCGACGGCGCCGGGTGATCACCGTCGCCCTCGTGCTGCTGGTCTTGCTCGAAGTCCGCCAGCAGCTGCGGGCCGATCTGCTCATGGAGGGCACCCACACCTGGCTCTGACCCCGACCCGTATCGGCACGTGTTACAGGAGCGTCTCGAACCCGCCGATCCACCCCTGCATCTGGCCGGTCAGGTAACTCCAGAGACCCGTGACCAGGGCCAGGCCGATCAGCACCAGCATCCCGCCGCCGGCCCGCATGATCGCGAGCCGGTACCGGCGTAGGAACCCGAGCATCCGGTCCGACCCCAGGCCGAGCGCCACCAACAAGAACGGAACGCCGAGCCCCAGGCTGTAGGCCAGGCCCAGGCCCACCCCGCGCCCGGCCGACGCCTCGTCCAGGGCCAGCGCCTGCACAGCGGCAAGGGTCGGCCCCATGCAGGGCGTCCAGCCCAGCCCGAACACGATGCCTAGCAGCGGCGCGCCCCACAGGCCGGCGCGGGGGCCGACGTGCAGCCGCGCCTCACGCTGCAGGAACGGGACCGCGCCGAGGAACGCGAGACCCATCAGGATCACGACGGCGCCCAGGACACGCGTGAGTACGTCTTCCCAGCGGACCAGGTACGCGCCAATTGCGCCTGCTGCCGCCATGAGCGACACGAACACGGCGGTGAAGCCGAGCACGAAGAGCGCGACGCCGAGCAGCACCCGGGCGCGGCCGGACAAGCCCGGTCGGCGAGCCGATATCGGGCCTCGCGAACCCGAGAGAGTCGCACCGGACGCCGCCATCCCGCTCACGTAGCCCACGTACCCGGGCACGAGCGGCAGCACACATGGAGAGGCGAACGACACCGCACCGGCGAGGACCGCTACGGGTACGGCGAGCAGCATCGAGCCACTGAACGCCAGATCGGCCAGACCAGTCATCATCAGGCGTCCCCCGATGCTGCGCCCTCGGAGCCGGGGTCCTCGGCGAGCACGTCCTCGACCAGCGTCTCGAGCGTGGACCGGTCGATCTGTCCGATGACGCGCGCGGCCACCATCCCGTCGCCGTCCACCACCACGGTGGTCGGGACCGCCTGCAGCGGGACCACACCGTTCAGGTCGGCCACGACCCGACCACTATGGTCTTCGATGCTCGGGTAAGGAACGTCGAAGGTGCGCTCGAAAGCCTGCGCGGTCGGCGCCTCGTCCTCAGTGTTGATCCCGAGGAATCGCACGCCGTCCGCCTCGAGCTGCTCGGACATGGATGCCAGGTCCGCCGCTTCGGCGCGGCACGGCGGGCACGCGGCGTACCAGGTGTTCAGCACGAGCGCGTCGGCCGCCCAGTCGTTCGTGTCGATCTCCACTCCCTCGAAGTCGTTCCCGGTGGCCCGTACGGGACCGTCACGGTCACCGGGGTCCCAGGTCCGTACCGAACCGTCACCGGACACGAAGCCCTGCTCTGCGACCTGACCTGCACCAGAGGGAGCGGCACATCCGGCGACGACCGTGGTCAGGCTCACAACGAGTGCCGTGATAGCACGACGACGACCACGAACGCGCAGCATCGTTGCGGGCGCGTCGCCTGCACGCCCGGCGAGACCAGTGGCACTTATCAACGCGTTCCTCCTCGTGACTGACGGACTCCACTCCAGCCTACTACTATGGAACATAGTAGTTGCGGAGTCGACGCCCTCCAGCCAATTTCTCGCACTACGACTCATAGGCACCCAGGGTCGGATCGCCGTCTTTTGCTCGCCGCTGTGGTGGTCATTCCTCAGATCGATTTTGCCTGGGGCACCCTAATGACGACGCCGCGTGAGTGCCGTGATCGCCAGAAGGGTCACGAGTACGAGGATGATCGCGCCTACGGGCACAGCGATCGGGGTCGGGACCCCCGCCACAGTGGGGTGGTGTTCGCTCGTTGCCGCTTCCGATGAGCGCGCCGCGGAGACCGCGGAGCCAGAACTCAGCCCGGTCCGGTCCAGCACCTGGGCTTCCGACGGGGACGGTGTGACCCCGGCCGTGGGTGTGGAGGAGAGCAGTCCGGCGTGCGCGGCCGCGGGTAGCTGGCCGAGCACGAGCGGCAACAGCATCGACAGTACGACGACACCCGTCACGGGCAGTCGGGAGCGGCGGGTCGGCGTCGCGCCCGCTGTCTGAGTGAGACCGACGTGAGTGTGCATGGGAACTTTCGGCTCAAGTGGTACCGGGGCATCCGAATGACCGAGCACGCCGCCCGGTGGGCGGTGTGAGGGGCGGGCAGGCCGCCCGCCCCTCACACCGGGTGAGTCAAGCGACCCGAAGGACGACCGGGTTGGACTGCCAGACCTGGGTGTACCGGACGGTCTTGCCCGGGACGGGGGCCTCGATCTGCATGCCGTCACCGGCGTAGATCGCGATGTGGCCGGGCGACCAGAGCAGGTCACCGGGCTGGGCCTGGGACCAGGGCACCTCGGTTCCCGCGTACCGCTGCTCCGAGGAGGTGCGGGGCAGGTTGATCCCGACCTGCGCGAACACGTACGAGGTGAACCCGGAGCAGTCCATCCCTGCCGGGGTCGAGCCGCCCCAGAGGTACGGCACTCCGAGGTACCGCATCCCGATGGACACGATCGCGGAGCCCTTGGCCGAGGCCGGGATGTCCACGGCCACCTCGGCGGCTGCTTCAGCCTCTGCCTCCGCGGCTGCGGCGGCCTCCGCAGCGGCTTCGGCCTCCGCTTCGGCCTCCGCTTCTGAGGCGAGCTGCGCCTGGTACTCGTCGTTCTCCTCGGCGGAGGTGACCGAGACGGCAGCCGTCTCGACCTTCAGCTGCGCGTCAGGAGCGACGGTCACGACAGGGGCTGCGGCGATCGCTTCGCGGGCCTGCGCGGTCAAGGCGTTCAGGTCGACCGAGTTGAGCGCGCCGTTGACGGGGGTACCGGCCAGCGAGGTGTTGACCGACGCCGCGGCTGGTGCCGCTTGGGCGGGGGCGGCAACCAGGGACAGCAGCACGCCGGAACCGGCTGCGGCGACCACGGCGGTCCGCCCTGCGAACGCGGTGGCCTGCTCGGTGGCTGCTCGGGCGGCTGCGGCCAGGACGGGACGGCGTGCCGCCCGATGACGACCGCGCACGGTCGGGTTGGGGTTGACGTTGGGCTCCATGAAAGCGGGGACCTTTCGGATCGGAGTAGAACCACTCGCGCGGCCCGGGTTCGAGGCGCGCTGAACCGGTCGACACCTGCATGGGGTGGTGCCGACGGGAGGTGGTGGTCTACGTCCGGGAGATCCCTAGGGCGTGCAGCGACGGCGCGGCCGCTACTGCCAGGCCCGACGGCGCCCGGGGGCCGTCCGGCGCGATGCCGGGCACGAGCCACTGCACGGCCAGGGGCGGTGCACCGGCCAGGTCTGTGGAGGGCGACATCGTCCGGTCGTACCGCGCCGTCACCGTGCGGTCTTCAGCGCAGTCGGACGGGCCTTCGCCGTGATGCCCCGAGTCCGCGTGCGCGGGCTGATCCGAAGCCGTCGCTGCGGCGGGCGCCGCGTGCTGCCCGACGGCGTCGTGCGCGGACGTGCTGCTGTGGCCGGTCTCGTCCAGATGGACGCTGCACACGGCCTGCACGCCCAGGACGGCGAGCACGAGGAACATGACCGTCAGGACGCTCGCGAGACCACGCCGAGGATCGGCGAGCTGCGAGCGAGGGGCACGTGTCAGGTTCATAGCGAGCCCAAGAGTAACGGTATGGACACGGCACTGCGCAACACCGCGCTGCAATGGGGGCCGTCCCAAAAACCTCGCTCACGCCACAATGGGGACTGACGGTGCAGATCACACGCGTGGACTAGCGGCGCGACGGCCTTGCAGGCGGCGCCAGCCGTAGCGTGTCATCCCGCGCGGCTTGTAGATGTTCAAGGCCAGTGGGACCAGCAGCACCGCCAGCCCACCACGGCGTGGAAGAAGTCACCGCCGAGCTGGGCAACGTCGCCTGTCGGGGCCGCCGTGAACAGCGACCGGTCCCCTGCGATCAAGAGTCATCGCCGACCCCACTAGTTGTGCCGAGCGATGAGCAGGGGGTGGTGGGGGGGCGGGCGCGCGGGGGGCCCCCCCCGGGGCGCGCACCCCG